>NZ_UGNV01000001.1:2777500-3077500 GCF_900452395.1 Legionella beliardensis | reverse complement strand
CTTCTACGAATGCCAATATAACCGCTAATAAAAAAGTAGATCAAAATAATGATACTAGCCAAGAAGTTGCTTCTATAACAAAAAATTCAAATCATGCCAGTGATATAAAGCCGCCTCTAGTCACTTTGAAATCTAAGGTCACTAATAATATAGCTTGGTGGCTAGCCAGTGGGTTTGCTCTAGCATGGCTTATCACTTTACTCTTATGGTGGAAACAAGGCAGTCAGCTACCCTTTGTGAAGGCTACACGAAGAAAGAAAATAATCGCGCAATTAAAACAAGCTTGTTTAACTAATCAACCTGAATTAGCTCGAATTGCCTTACTTAACTGGGCGCATTTGCAATGGCCTAATAGAGTATTTCTGACTTTGGCTGATGTAAATAGACTAGTTAATGATAGGGCTTTGAAACATGAAATTAATGAACTGTCTAAAGTACTTTACCATATCAATCAGCACACATGGCAGGGCGAAAGGTTATGGAAAATAATCTCCAACTATAAAGCTAATGATCCAACGAGTAAAAGTAAAGTTAGGCCTCTTAAGCCGCTTAATCCACTATAAATTAGAGCCAGCTACGATAAAAAATTTATGGCTTAAGTATATGGTTATTTAAGAATTTTACGATCAGCCAAAATATAAACTTATTCTATTTTGTAACTCGTTTATGGTGACTAGCAGCTGTAAAAATATTGCTCTTTATGCTCTAATTGTAAATTAAATTTAGCTTTAAATTAATGTACACTTTTAATATATTTTACCTTAACACAACAAATATAAGCGCTTATGGTGCAATTTTAATGTTTATAGGTTATAATGAAATTACTTGCATTCCACCATTCCTAAATGAAACATTGTTACTACCAGTGCATAACATCCTTCCTTTGTATTTCAAAGTGGCATACTTATCGCGCAATAGATTTCTACGATGCTTTCATGGGCTTGAAGGGGCAAGTGTGTGTTTAATTTAAATTGGAAAGTATAAATGTCTGCTATAGAAACTGGCCACGTTAAGTGGTTTAATGATGATAAAGGTTACGGCTTTATTAGTCGTGATAATGGTCAAGATGATGTTTTTGTTCACTTCCGCTCAATTGTGAGTAGTGCTGCTGGCCGTAAAACGCTACTCGAAGGGCAAAAAGTACAGTTTACTGTAAGTAAAGGCCCCAAAGGTCTGCAAGCAGAAGATGTAACTGCTGTCTAACCTGCAGTTTTTTTCATCACCCTGCTTATAGCTGCCTATCTGATATTAGCAGGGTTAGATGATATAAGTTTTTGAAATCTAAATACCTCCTGTATTTTTTGTCTTAAGTTTCCTTAGAAAAAGAATATCTATTGGTTGAAAATTAAGTTTGTATAAACCTGTTACATAAGTGATAGGCTTTAGCAGCTTATTTATTAATACTCGTATCCTTTCAATAAAACTGTATAATAAATTACAGTATTATCGCTAGGATGCGTATATGAAATATTGGATTAGCCTTTTTGTATTTATTTTCTCCTCCCACCTACTAGCAGCTGTACCCGTTACAGGGTCTTTGCAAGTAACAAAAAATTGCGCCGCTTACGTCTCTAAAAATAAAAAAACTAACCCTGATGGGTTGATGATTTTGCCAAATCA
The DNA here is from genome assembly GCF_900452395.1 of Legionella beliardensis. Lineage (NCBI taxonomy): Bacteria > Pseudomonadati > Pseudomonadota > Gammaproteobacteria > Legionellales > Legionellaceae > Legionella > Legionella beliardensis. The sequence continues at coordinate 3,075,880 of NZ_UGNV01000001.1, read as the reverse complement.
ACAGTATGAGATCAAAGAAATTAATCGCCCGCTTAATCCTGATTGGTTGCGAATTGAAGTCCCAGGAAATTGGCAATATCCAGAGCGTTGGGTAGAGGCGAATTGTGGCCAGGCTAATTTTGTACTCCAACAACAAGCAACGTGCGATAAAAACCCAGGTATGGCTGATGCCTATATATTCGCCTTAAGTTGGCAGCCAGGTTTTTGTCAAACCTATGGTTATGAAGCAGGAAAACCTGAATGTTTACAACTTGCTTCTGATAGTTATCAAGCTAGCCATATGGTACTTCATGGCTTATGGCCAAATCAGCAAGAATGCGGGCAATCTTATGGTTTTTGCGGCATAACGCCACAAAATAACCATTGTGACTACCCAGCTCTGGCGTTTGATGACCAAGTGGCTGCTTTAATGCGGGTGCTAATGCCGAGTTTTGCTGTAGGAAGTTGTTTAGAAAGACATGAATGGTATAAACACGGTAGTTGCCAAGTACTGTCTAGCAATGATTATTTTTCTCTCGCATTGCGCCTGACACAAGAAGCACAAGCTACATCGTTTGGCAGTTATTTACATGACCACGTAGGGCAGCGAGTGCCCTTGGCCGAACTGCGAGAAGCAATTGCGCAATCTTTTGGTGAGCAGGCTATATATAAAGTTTATTTAGGATGTAAGAACGGTTATCTAGTAGATATTTTTATTCAGTTGCCAGCGCTTATTCCTTTTACAGAGTCGCTTGATTCGTTAGTAAAAAAATCAAAACCACTAAGTCGTTATGATGGATGTCCTGCTTTGGTTGGTATTTCAAATTTTTCTAAAAAAACGTTTCGGCTTTTTGATTTAAATAATTACGAGTGAGATTTAAGTATTAACCTTGCGCGCTTAAGTAAGTTCGTCTAATGTAGGAGGATAATTTTAACTGGATGAACTTATGCTAAGGCGCTCATTAATATTATTTGTTCTAATATTATTTCTTGGAGGGTGCTCTCGAACATTGATAGCTACTTCCGGGGCAATGCCGATTGCAATAAATAGAGCTACCCAAACAAGAGTTATGCCTTCCTTTAATGATGTTTTTATTCAAGGAAGAATTAATGTCAGCTTACACACAGGGTATGCAGAGCCTAAAGTTATTTTGCGCGGGGATCCTCGCGATTTAGCGCAAGTAAACCTTTCGGTAAATAACGGCAGGTTGTTAATCTTGCTATTAAAGGGTTATCCTCAGCATGGCGCGGTAAATATAGAAGTTCGCACACGCCATCTGAATACCTTTTCTTACAAAGGTTCAGGCATAATTGACGGCCGACGTTTAAATTCGGGTTTATTAGATTTATTTATTACCAATCCAGGACAAACTAATTTAGGGGGCAATATTAATTTAGGCCGCCTAGAAGTGAATGGCTCAGGCTACGTCGCTATTCAAGGTATTAAATCATCAAATTTACAATTAGCTGTTAAAGGCAATCCCACCATCCAATTAAGTGGAATGGTGAATATCTCTAATCTTAATTTAAGGGGCGATGCTAAGTTAAGTTTATATTGGATAAAAAGTAATTGGCTAACAGTTCGGGGTTCTGGTCACTCGGTTATCGAGTTAGCAGGTATTGTTAATAAATTGGATTTAGAATTGTGGGATCATGCCCGTTTTAAAGGTCGCTATTTGCGTGCCGATCGCTTGTTCGCTAAAACACATCAGCGCTCAGTAGCAGAGTTAGTGGCTATTAAACGACAGCATACCTTAGCGACAGACGCAAGTGATATTTATTTCTATGAAATACCTGATATGAAAACTGATTTTATGGCGTTTAATGGCGCTGTTTTAGATATGCGTGATTTAAACGATCCCTTTATAGAGGAATACACGCGTTATAATAATACCTTTTAGTTAAATTGATTTAAAGGTAGGGTTAAGCATAGCGAAGTCCAAGGATTATTTGTGTTGGCTGCACTTCGTTTAGTCCAACCTACGTTGCTAAAATTTCATTATGGATACCGTGGTCAAGTCAGTATTTCGAGCTAAGGTAGATTGGGTTAAGCAGAGCGCAGCCCAACGATTATCTGCCGGGCTGCACTTCGTTTAGCCCAACTTAATAAAATCTGAGTATAGATACTGTAGTCAAGCCACAATATTTCGAGGCAAGATATAGGCAGTAGTAAAGAAAAAAATATTAAAAAACAAACGAATTACCGCGGCTTGACCGCGGTATCCATAGATGTTGTCGCTAGAATGAGATTGCTATATTTCTCAGAGTCACTTTTACTTAACAGATAAACCTAGATTAAAAAGTCAGTTAATTAATAATCTGCTCAATCACTGTTTCTAGTTCTTGTAAAGAATTATAGTGAATAACTAACGAACCCTTGCCTGCTTTACTGTGTTTAACATTAACTTGAGCATTTAGGTGCTCTTTCAACTTTTCGAGGTGGGAGTAAATTAATGAAAATTGGGGTAGTGATTCACGGCTATTTGGTTCAGGCAATTTAGTCTCTTTTAAACGATTAACTAATTGTTCTGTTTCCCTTACGGAAAGATTCTTAGCAATAATAATAGTAGCCACTTGTACTTGCTTTTCTTCATCTAAAACGAGCAAAGCACGAGCATGTCCCATGTCTAAATCGCCATTGTCTAATAGTTTCATGACCTCAGGTGAAAGCGCTAATAGTCGTAAAAAATTGCTAATTGCAGTACGTGATTTAGATAATAAATCTGCGATTTGCTGATGAGTTAAGTCAAACTCTTCGATAAGTCTCGCCATAGCACGGGCTTGATCTAAAGGGCTTAAATCTTCACGTTGTAAATTTTCTACTAAGGCCATTGCTATAGCAGTTTCATCGTCTACCTGTTTAATAATAACTGGAACTTCAGTTAAACCTGCTAATTGACAAGCTCGCCAGCGACGCTCACCTGCAATAATTTCATACTTACCGCTATCAAGAGCCCGCGCAAGAATAGGCTGTAATAAGCCTTGCTGCTTAATCGAGCTGGCTAATTCATGCAACGTTAAATCATCGATTGCTGAACGTGGTTGGTATTTGCCAGGTTGTAGATAATTAACTGCTAGTTTAGTTATCTCATTAATTGACGTATTGGAAATAAGTTTAGGCACAGATGTACTAAGTAATGCTGATAAGTTACGCCCCAAACCGCCTCGTTTTATAGACATAAATTACCTCAACTTGTTACAGATTGTTTTTTTATTAATTCAGCTGCCAATACCATATAAGCAGCAGCCCCGGTTGACGTTCTATCATATTGCATTGCTGACATACCATGGCTAGGCGCTTCTGCTAAACGGACGTTACGTGGAATGACTGTTCGATAAACTTTATTATTAAAATGCTGAAGTAATTGTTTCGATACTTCTGAACACAAACGATTTCTAGCATCATGCATGGTTCGTAGAATACCTTCTAATTGCAAGCGTGGGTTTACCGATTCTTTAACTTGTTCAATGGTTGATAATAGTGCTGCTAGGCCTTCTAATGCATAATACTCGCACTGCATGGGAATGATTACCGAATCTGATGCAACTAGCGCATTAATTGTTAATGTATTTAAAGCAGGTGGGCAGTCAATGAATATAAAATCATAAGTACTTTGTATAGATTGTAGGGCTTTAAAAAGAAATGTCTCACGATGACTTCTTTCCATTAAACTTACTTCTGCGACTGTCAAATCACCATTAGCTGGAATAAGATCAAAGCCACAAGTTGTAGTTAGGCACGCTTGCTCTGCTAGACAGTCACGTAAAATAACATCATTACACGTATGCACTAATGCATTTTTATCAACACCAGCACCCATGGTTGCATTTCCTTGTGGATCTAAATCAACAAGCAATACTTGCTGTTGGCTTGCAGCAATAGAGGCAGCTAAGTTGATAGCGGTCGTGGTTTTACCTACACCACCTTTTTGATTGGCAATTGCTATGACTTTCGCCATGTTTTTTATTCCTTGGTTTTATTATTTTTAATAATTACGCAGCAGCGCTCACCGGTTAAGCCTGGTACGCTATAAGTTTTAACCTGATAAGGAAGGTTAATTGTTTGTAATTCGGCTTCTGGATAACGGCCTTTCATGGCTAGCCATGTTCCAGAAGGTATAATAAGCTGTTTTGTCCAGTTTATCATTTGGGCTAGATTACTAAAAGCCCGGCTCATGACTGTATCAAAACTATGTTCGGGGCGATAGGTTTCAACCCGAGATTGCTCTACTTTTATATTATCAAGTTGTAATACGCGCTTAGCTTCTTGCATAAAGCTAACTTTTTTACCATTGCTATCTAGAAGAACAATATCTAAATTGGGATTAGCAATAGCTAATGGAATCCCAGGTAAGCCTGCTCCAGCCCCTATGTCAATTACCCTGCTGCCTTGAATCCAAGGTAAGATAGCCAGACTATCTAATAAGTGTTTAGTGACCATTTCATTAACATCGCGTATCGCTGTTAAATTATAAGTGCGATTCCACTTTGCTAAAAGTGCAAGGTATTGCATAAATAGATGAGGTTCAACTGCTAGCCCTAATTGTTGTAAGCCAGTTTGTAATAGCTGTTTGGCCTTAATTTCATTCATCATGCTCGTGCCTTATACTTTTTAAGATAAATAAGTAATAAGGATAAAGCAGCAGGTGTAACCCCTGAAATGCGGCCGGCTTGCGCGATAGTGATTGGTTTAATATGGCTTAGTTTTTGGATGATTTCATTGGATAAGCCAGACACGTCAGCATAATTAAAATCATTAGGAATTTGAGTTTCCTCGTGTTTGCGCAAACGTTCAATATCCATTTGCTGTCGTTCAATATAACCTGCATACTTGCTTTGAATATCTAGTTGTTCCGCGACTTCATCAGCTAATCCGGGCAATTGAAAATTTTCAATCGCTTGCAATGTTTGGTAATTAACTTCAGGTCGTTTAATTAAATCAGAGAGACGACAGTCATGTTGTAGAGGGGTGCTAAGAATAGGCGTTAACACGGCGTTATCATTTACTCTGGCCCAGGTCGTGTGTAATTTGTCTTTCGCTGTTTTAAGGGCTTCTTGCTTGATGGCGAATGCTTGCCAGCGCGCTTCACCTACAACGCCTAGCTCGTAACCTTTGGCTGTTAACCGTTGATCAGCATTATCTTCGCGTAATAATAAGCGATACTCAGCTCTTGAAGTAAACATGCGATAAGGTTCTTGTGTGCCACAAGTAATTAAATCGTCAATTAATACACCAATGTAAGCCTCATCACGTCGTGGGCACCATAATGGTTTTTCTTGTACTAATAAGGCTGCATTTATACCTGCAATAATTCCTTGTGCTGCTGCCTCTTCATAGCCCGTAGTGCCATTGATTTGGCCAGCAAAAAATAGATTTTTTAGAGGTTTCGTTTGCAGAAACGTCGTTAAACCGCGTGGATCAAAGTAATCATATTCAATAGCGTAACCAGGGCGGGTAATATGAGCATTTTCAAAGCCCTTAATGGTACGTACAAATTGCAACTGAACATCAAAAGGTAGACTTGTTGAAATGCCATTAGGATAAATTTCTGTTGTGGTTAATCCTTCTGGCTCAACAAAAATTTGATGGGAAAGTTTATCAGCAAAGCGCACCACTTTATCTTCAATAGAGGGGCAATAACGCGGGCCTACACCTTCAATGACCCCAGCATACATTGGTGATTGGTGTAAATTGGCTTGAATGATTTCGTGTGTTTCTTGCGTAGTTTGCGTAATATAACAGGGAACCTGTGGCGGGTGTAAAGTCACATTGCCTAAATAGGAAAAGACAGGAGTAGGCGTATCGCCTGGTTGCACAGTCATTTTTGAGTAATCTAATGAACGGCCATCAATTCGAGGCGGAGTGCCTGTTTTTAAGCGTCCTACGGGTAAATTTAAATCACGTAATTTATGTGCTAAGGTAATTGCTGGCGGATCCCCTGCACGCCCGCCTGCATATTGGCCCATGCCTACATGAATTTTACCGCCTAAGAATGTTCCGACAGTTAAGATAACAGCCTCGGCATGCAACGTTAAGCCCATTTGGGTGATAACGCCAGTTACTTTTTCACCCGTGATAATTAAATCGTCAACTGCTTGCTGAAATAGTGTGAGATTACGCTCGGTTTGTAAAAATTGGCGAATGGCTTGTCGATAAAGCACGCGATCGGCCTGTGCACGCGTCGCTCGCACAGCTGGCCCCTTAGAGGCATTAAGGATTCTAAATTGAATACCTGCTTCGTCAGCGGCTAGTGCCATGACCCCATCTAATGCATCAATTTCTTTAACTAAATGTCCTTTCCCTATGCCACCAATCGCAGGGTTACAGGACATTTGGCCTAATAAATCGAGATTATGAGTAAGAAGAAGCGTATCAGCCCCAAGCCTTGCTGCTGCAAGGGCTGCTTCAGTACCGGCATGACCGCCGCCAATAACAATGATGTCATATGTTTTTTTAAGATTCATGAGCTAAAAATTGAGCAACAAAAGAGTTAATTATACACAGTTTTAGGCAGGAATAGTAATGAAAGAATTTAGATGTTAGATGCCCTAAACTGGGCATCTAACTGAGGAAGCTTAGCAATTAAATAATAGTGCAAGGTGGTTTGCAGTGAGAAACTTGTTTAGCCTCAGGCTCTTTTTTGTTCCGACAAATACTATTAAAAAAGCCATTATGATGATTGCTTACTTTAGGGGGCGTAGAATTGATACTGGTGGTCCTACTGGTTGTAGCAATAACCTGTGGGTTTTCATCTGGGAATTCACGAGCAATGATTGGCGAGCGTGAATTATCGTCACCCAGGATAATCCGTGAGCCACATAAGTCATCAGGGTCTTGTTTAGGGGGTTCTTCACAAACGATGGTAGGTACCTGAGCATCTTTTAGCGCTTCATTATTTTCGATACTTGGTGTACTACAGAAATCAGGGCTATCATCAGAAAATCCACCCTGAGCATTGGTCGGCAGCTGGGAGGCAGTTAATTCTGCAACTGGCATTACGACTGGCGTGGAGCAGAAATCTTCAGCGACGGCTTTCTGAAAAGCGGCATAAAGATTGTCTAATGGGCTTGCGCCATCAATCGCGCTAACTTTTAGCGCTTCTAATTGCCTACCAATTTGATTTTTCTCACTACTTAAAGCCAGTTTTTGGGCAATTTCAGCTTCATGGCCTGCTAAATAGAATTTAACTAAGCGTGGGTATTCATGGAATAAACCAGGATTAAACTCAGGACTAGTAAATGCTTCTTGCGGATTAGAACTGGTTAATGACGCTAATAACCTTTTTACTAAGAATGCATTACGTAAAGTTGGCGCAAGCTCTGTTTCAGATAAGCCGGTTCGAATATTTTTATTTAACTCACGTGCTTGCTCGTCAGTCGTTTTAGTCGCTAAATTAAAGACTAACTCATCTAGGTTATCAGCAACTAACTTAGTTTTTAAATCCGAAAACTCATTAAATAAATCCGCATTAAATTCACGGCCAAGTAAATCATTTTGTGGGTGGGGATTATTTGGATTAGCTATGGCTTGGATACGTTGACGTACTTCTAAGCCGCGGCTTAATACGCTATGGAAAGACTCTGCCGATTCTTCATGATGACGTAGCGATTCTGCTCTTGCGCTAAACGCACGTAATTCTTCAGTAGGGCAGGCTGTAATCATATTAGTAGCTAACTCAATTTTATCTGAGTAACTAAGGTTATCTAGCGTTGCCCGGTTTTCGACAAGCGCATCACTATCGTCTAATAAACCGCCGTATGGGTATTGCAAAGTTTTTAGCTCTTCTGGTTTGTATGTAGGCATCTAACGCTCCTTTTAGGGTATCCTGCTAAATAAATACAGTATGTCGTAGAGTTAAATTAATATCCTTTTTGCTAAACACGACATTGATTGCTCTACTTTCATACCTTTTTATGGCCAGTCTTTAGCCACTTCTTCTTTAAAAAGAAGTTATTATAGTAACCAAATCACTTAGAGATGCAAGGTAGGATTTAAACAATTTATGCCAAGATCACTTAAGTTTTGACTTAAGATGACGATTATATCTAGGAGTGTTGTTGCCTCAACAATAATAAAAAGGAGCGGGCAATGTCTAAAATTAATCTTTTGCAAGATTCTTTTCTTAACGAACTGCGTAAAGAAAAGGTACCGGTATCTATTTTTTTAGTAAATGGTATTAAGTTGCATGGTATTGTTGATGCATTTGATCAATATGTAGTTATGCTTAAGAATTCAGTGACCCAAATGGTTTATAAGCATGCCATTTCAACTGTGGTGCCTTCAAAGCTTATTAAATTACCATTTAATGAAGAAAATGAGCCGGAACAAAACGAAGGTATAGAATAATTACCCTATTATTCTGTATGATAAAAGTATGCTATGTTAGTCAATAAGGCTAAGTCGGTTCTATGGTTTAAAAACCTCGAGCCTAGCTATTAAATTGTCTTACATAGGCAATCTTAAAGTACTGTTAGTAAAAGTAGTGAGGAATAGTATTGTTTGAGCGTCCCCAAGGTGGTGAGCGTGCAGTTTTAGTGCAATTGGCTTTACCAGGACTTGACCCAGTGCAAGCATTAGAAGAATTTAAAGAATTAGCCCTTTCGGCGCAAGCGGATGTTGTTGCTTGCGTACAAGGAGCACGCCATACACCTGAAGCTAAATATTATGTAGGATTAGGTAAAGCAGAAGAAATTCATGAGCAAATTCTTGCCCATCAAGCTGAACTTGTTTTAATTAATCATGATTTATCCCCTTCCCAAGAGCGTAATCTTGAACGTTTATTACAATGTCGAGTGGTTAGTCGCAGCGGGCTTATTCTCGATATTTTTGCCCAACGTGCACAAACCTTTGAGGGCAAATTGCAGGTTGAATTAGCGCAATTACAGCATTTATCAACGCGCTTGATTCGTGGCTGGACTCACCTTGAGCGTCAAAAAGGGGGTATTGGTTTACGAGGCCCTGGAGAGACGCAACTTGAAACGGATAGACGTTTATTGCGTGAACGCATTAAGACCATTAATAAGCGCCTTGAAAAAGTGCGTAAAAACCGCGACCAAAATCGACGCGCGCGTAAAAAAGCAGCGATGCCAACCGTATCGTTAGTAGGTTATACGAATGCTGGAAAATCAACCCTGTTTAACACGTTAACAGGCGAGAATATTTACGCTGCTAATCAACTTTTTGCAACGCTCGATCCAACCATGCGTAAAGTGCAGCTTTCAGGTTCGGCTTCAGTTATTCTTGCAGACACTGTAGGGTTTATACGCGATTTACCCCATCAATTAGTGGAAGCGTTTCGAGCAACCTTGGAAGAAACACAGCAAGCTGATTTATTATTGCATGTTATTGACATTGCTGATCCAAATTGGCGCGATACAGTGACTGCTGTTGAGCAAGTATTAACAGAAATTGGTACAGAAGATATTCCAGTGATTCAAGTTTTTAATAAAATTGACAAGCAAGAGGGCTGGGAGCCTAAGGTTGACTTGCAGAAAAACAATTGTAAAGTGTGGTTGTCGGCTAAAACAGGCGCAGGCATTAATTTATTACTGGATGCTATTGCAGTCCAAATACAAGGAGTAGCCTTAGAAGAAGAATTTTTTATTCCTTCAAGCCAGGCCAGGTTGCGTGCTCAATTGTATGAACTAGATGCAATATTAAATGAGAAAATCAATGACGAGGAAGACGGTTGGTATGTCACTGCCAAATTAACACGCGCGCAGAAATATACCTTATTTCATGATAAAAAGTTATCTTAACTTAAAGATAGCAACCTAGTTTGATTCATATCTATTTAGAGGTTAGAAAATATGCGCTTAAAATTATTAATTGCTTTTTTACTAAGTATTACGCTTACCGCAAGTTATGCCAATGTTATCTTAACTACCCTTACAGGTGAGAAAATTCCTTTTACCAACTTAAAAGGAAAATGGGTTTTAATTAATTACTGGGCGAGCTGGTGTAAGCCTTGTCTGGATGAAATTAAAGAACTTAATCATTTTTATAAAATGAATAATGATAAAATTTATTTATTTGCTGTTAATTTTGATGACTTATCTAGGCCTAAGCAAGCGCAATTAGCTAAAGAATTAAGAATAAATTACCCGAGTTTAGCTGCAGATCCGCGGGCAGCATTAAATTTAGGGGATTTACGTGGTGTTCCTGCTACCTTTGTGTTTGATCCAGAAGGAAATTTCAGTAAAGCACTTTATGGTAGCCAAACCCTCAATTCATTAAAGGCAGCCATTAACGGATAAAGGCCAGTTTTTTTGCATGCTAATGCAGAAATTGCTTCTAATAAATTCATTAGCTATGTTTAGAGAAGTACCCTTCTTAGGATGTTTAATACATTAGGAATTAATCATGTCAAACATAGAAGTCAGTCAATGTCTAGATGGCGTATTAATGCGGGAAGGTGCGGGCGTCAAATTACATCGCTATATTGGTGCTGACAGAACAAATGATTACGAGCCTATTTTATTATTTGATTTTTTTGATAGTACAGAGCCTCTTGATTATTTGGGCGGTTTTCCGGCACACCCACATCGCGGCTTTGAAACAATTACCTATTTATTGCAGGGTAAAATACTACATGAAGATAACCAAGGGCGCCAAGGCTTAATTGGCCCTGGTGATGTGCAATGGATGACTGCTGGAAAAGGGGTTATTCATTCTGAAATGCCTGTTCAAACCGAAGGGGCTTTAACAGGATTGCAATTGTGGTTAAATTTACCGGCAGCTAATAAAATGTCACAGCCCCGTTATCAGGAATATACTGCAAGCCAGTTGCCTATTGAACACCATGATAATGGTACGATTGTTAAAGTGATTGCTGGTAAAATATTACAAGGTACGGAATCCCCGATTAAAGGCATCGTTACCGAACCTGTGTTTCTAGATATTCAACTGCCCGCAGAGGTAAGTTTTAGCTACACCATTGCCCCTACGCACCAAGCCATTTTATTTATTCTAAGTGGGCTCGTGTCTATTAATGATAGAACGATTAAAAAAGGCCAGTTAGCTGTATTAAGTAAAGGTGAAAACTTAACTATAGCTGCAGCAGAGAATTCGCGCTGTTTACTGATTGCGGCTAAAAAATTACATGAGCCTATTGCACGCTTAGGCCCTTTTGTGATGAATACACAAGAGGAAATCATTCAAGCAGTCGAGGATTTTCGTAATCAACGTTTTTAATTTGTTTTAAATGTATTAGTTAATATAATTAAAACGGCTGTCTGATTTAAAAATAAACTTAAAGTATAATTTTTAGTTTAAGTTTTATTGGCCCTGCCAAGTAATTAATGTATAATCCATGCGCATACAGAGCTGCTAATCATCATCAACTTATAAATTTCGGGGCGTCATGGCGATCACATTAATATTGTATATCATTTTGTTGTTAAGCTTAGTTTGTGTTGGAGGCATGCTTTATAAACTTAGGCAACAACCTCCTGTGCCTTTATCGCTTTTAGATTATTTAAAATTAAGTGGCAGTGGCATAATCGCTTTTATTGCTGATACCTTAGGGATTGGTAGTTTTGCGGTTAATGTTGCTTTAGCTAAGTTATTAAATACGTTTCCTGATGATGAATTACCCGCCGTGAACAATGGCGCTCAAGTTATTCCGGGCGTAATTGAATCATTTTTCTTTATGAAATTAATTGATGTTGATTTAACGACCTTATTAACATTAGTGATTGGTGCATGTATTGGTGGATTAATTGGCGGCACGATAGTGAGTCGATTAAGTAAGCAAGCAATACGCTTAGGTATGATGTGTTGTTTTATGGTGATTATTGGCTTGCTTATTTGTCATCAATTGCGCTTAATGCCTATTGGCGGTGATTTGCTTGCCCTGCATGGTTGGAAGTTAACGGTAGGTTTTATCGCCATGATAATTTGTGGTGGCCTAACCTCTGTTGGCATCGGTTTATTTGTCATGGTGCAAGGTATTTTATTTCTATTAAATGTATCGCCACTTATTGCTTTCCCTATTATGACTACCGCAGGCGCTATGCAGCAGCCTTTAACGACGTTGGTTTTTCTCCAACAAAATAAAATTCCTTTAAAGAAAACACTGATATTAAGTTTTGCAGGTTGCCTTGGGGTGTTAATAACTTTACAAATCTTTACGCATCTCACAGTGACTTGGTTACATTCGCTCTTATTAGTTATTATGATTTATAATTTATATGCAATTAGTAGAGCTTATTTTTATAATAAATCCTTACACACGACGCCTAAATCAATAGCATCTATTGCTGCAATTGATTAATTTTTAAAGATATATTGACCTACAAGGTAAAAAATTTTATCGTTTTTGTAAGTTGCTTAGTTAAAGTGCAAAATTCTTAAACTAATCTAGCGCCTAGAAAAAGTTATTTCTTTTCACTCTAGGGACAGGTAGCGGGTTTAATTAAGTGCGTTAGTGATATTAAGGATAATTCATGAAAAAAATAATAATGTTTTGCTTAAGTTTGCTATTAACCGTGCATGGGTATGCATTTAATAATCGTTTCGATACTATGGTCATTTTTGGGGATAGTTTATCTGATAATGGTAATTTGTATAGTTACTTATGGCATTTTCTTCCTACATCGCCGCCTTATTATTTAGGGCGTTTTACTGATGGGCCAGTCTGGACTGAATACCTCTATGCAGACTTATTTCCTGAAACCTATACTGAAGGCTTTCAAGATTATGCTGTAGGTGGTGCGGGTGCTGTATTATCCTATAAAGAGAATTTACCATTTACACTCACAGCTGAGCTAAATAACTATCTTTATTGGCATACTTACGGTAGGAAAGATACAAGCTTATATACGATTTGGATTGGTGCTAATAATTATATTAATGAGCCAACCAATGTAGAAGAATTAACGACAGGTGTTGTTAATGCCATAGGTAATGTCATTGAGCGTATCATTGGTAGGGGTGGCAATAAATTTTTACTAATTAATCTGCCTGATTTAGCACGTTTACCGCATGCTAAAAATTCACCTCGAAAATGGCTACTAACTGCTTTAACAGAAGCTCATAATCGTAAATTAAGCGACCAAATTGCGACATTAAAAACAAAATACCCAGACATTTTATTTATTTATTTTGATGCTTATCATTTTTTCAATCAATCCATGGAGCAAGCTGGAGAGTCTGAAGTTATAAATACGGAGGAACCTTGTTATCTGGGTAGTTATCGAGGTTTATTACACACTTTAAAGCCAGATGATCAAGCACTTTTTGAAAATTTGAAAGCTCGTTTTCCTAAACTAACTGAAAAGGAATGGTTAATAATTAAGGATAATCCCCAATTGCATGAAGCAGCGTTAGCGAGTTATATGTTTAATCTATTGCCGGCAAGCGAGCAAGCTGAGCCAATGCAATGCGAAAATTATGTCTTTTGGGATCAAGTTCATCCAACAACAGCAGTTCATAAAATAATTGCTGAGCAAGTGAAAGCATTGATTAATGAGGCTGGCCTGCAAGCTGTATTACCTGATGACTTATCACCCCAAAGAAGGCTTATTGATGGAAGATGATTTTATTAGCAAATCCCAAAAAAAACGGGAAGCGCATGCACTGCAGAAAGTTGGTGAAGAATTAGTAGCTCTGCCAGCAGCTAAGTTAGCTGTTTTGTCATTGCCAGATAATTTACAACAAGCGATAATTGCTGCAAAAGCAATTAAAAGCCACGGTGCTTTAAAGCGGCAAATGCAACTTATTGGTAAGATAATGCGCTCCATAGACAGTGAAACCATTATTACTGCTTATTCAGAAATGAAAGCAGAAGAAAGTGCAAAAACAGCAGCGTTTCATGATGTAGAATTGTGGCGAGAGCGCTTAATTACTGAGGGCAAGACAGCTCTTACTGAATTTATAAATCAGTATCCTCATGTTGATGTACAAGCGCTCCGGCAGATGCTTAAAAAAGCGATTGCTGAGAAAGTAAGTGGTCAAGATAAGGGTGCAAGCCGAGCATTATTTCGTTTGTTAAGGTCTTATTTACAATGAATTATTCTTTATTCATCAGCTGTGCTAAGGGACTGGAATACTTACTTGAGACGGAATTAAAAACAATAGGATTGCACGTTACACGTGTTAGCCCGCAAGGGGTATATGGAGAGGCGAATGAAGCCGCAATTTACCAATTGTGTCTGTGGACTCGTCTTGCCAATCGAATTCAATTGCTATTATTTAGTGGCCAAGTGGTTGAGGAACAAAGCTTATATAAGCTTTGCCATCAATTTCCTTGGCAAACGGTTTTTACAGCAGATAAAACCTTAGCGATTGAGTTTCATGGCTCCTCAACGCATATTCGTAACTCTATGTACGGCGCACAGGTAATTAAGGATGCTATTGTTGATCATTTCCGCAAATTAAGCGGCCAGCGCCCCTCAGTAGATAAAGATAAGCCGCAAATTCGCTTACATGCTCATTTGAAAAACGATATTTTAACGGTTAGTTTTGACCTAACAGGGTATAGCTTGCACCAACGTGGTTATCGCTTACAGGCAGGTGAGGCGCCATTAAAAGAAACATTAGCCGCGGCTTTATTAATACGGGCTAACTGGCCGCAACTGGCTGAGAAAGGTTATGCGTTTCACGATCCTTTTTGCGGCTCAGGAACGTTAGTTATTGAAGCTGCAATGATGGCGGCGCATATTGCGCCTGGGTTATTACGGCAAGACCAATCCTTAATTCATTGGGTAAAGCATCAGCCAACACTTTGGGAAAAATTGCGTGCGCATGCATTAACACAAGTTAAACCAACTAAAGTAAAACTTAAAGGAACAGACACCAATGTCAAACTTATTGCTAATGCCCGCGCAAACGCTGAGCGCGCAGGGGTGTTGCCTTTAGTAACGTTTACGCACCAAGCACTAAAAGATTGCCATGCGGAAAGTGAGCAGGGTTTACTTATTTGTAATCCCCCGTATGGTGAGCGTCTAGCAGATGCCACCCAGCTTATTCCTTTGTATCAGCAATTAGGTACAACGGCTCATAAAGCCTTTCAAGGCTGGCAAGTCGCTTTCTTAACGTCTAACCCCATGCTTGCTAAAGCCGTAGGATTACGAGCTACCAAACAATATACATTTTTTAATGGCCCCTTAGAGTGCAAGTTGTATTGTCTTGCTATAAATAAGGAAAATCGCTTAAAAAATAATGCCAGTACCGATTCGCTCTCAAGCGGTGCTCAAATGCTTGTTAATCGTTTACAAAAGAATTACCAGCATTTAAAAAAATGGGCAAAACGAGAGCAGATCAGTTGTTATCGCGTTTATGACGCAGATATTCCTGAATATGCTTATGCCATTGATATATACAATGATTATGCGGTGCTACAAGAATACGCCGCCCCTTCTACAATTAGTGTGTATAAAGCAGAAAAGCGCAGCCTTGAAGTGATCCAAGCTGTTCCGAAGGCTCTAGATATTGCGCCAGATAAATTAGTAGTTAAACAAAGAAAGCCACAAAAAGGGTCAAACCAATATCAAAAAATAAATCAAACGAAGCGCACTATCGTTGTGCAAGAAGGCCAAGCAAAATTAAAGGTAAATCTCTATGATTACTTAGACACGGGTTTATTTTTAGATCATCGGCCATTGCGCTTAAAATTTGCTAACTTGCCTACTGGCATCCATTTCTTAAATTGCTTTTGTTATACCGCAAGCGCAAGTGTACACGCTGCTTTAGCAGGCGCTACAACAACCAATATTGATCTGTCGAAAACCTATTTAAATTGGGCAGAGGATAATTTTAAACTTAATCATTTAAACTTAGCGAAGCATCGCTTTATTCAGGCAGATTGCCTAGATTGGCTAAAAATTTCTCGTGATAAGTTTGATGTAATTTTCCTAGACCCGCCTAGTTTCTCTAATTCCAAGAGAATGGCTACCACGCTGGATGTGCAGCGCGATCAAGAGAACTTAATTGATAGTGCGATACGTTTGCTAAAGCCTAGGGGAATTTTGTATTTTTCAACTAATTTCCGGCAATTTAAATTATCAGCAGCGCTTACTGAAAAATATGAGGTCAAAAATATTACTGCGGAAACGATTGATGTTGATTTTAAACGTAATAAGCGTATTCATCATTGTTTTACGATTAAGCATTTAAATACAAATTAATTAATTTTGAGTAGGTATTGTCTTAAAAGATTGTTTAATTGGCAAGGCTGTTTCTTATTTGCTAGTTTTGCTTATAGATTGCATGGTCTTGAAATTAATTATATAGTTTTCCTTTGATCAATGGAGGAATAAAAAATGAATGACGATCGACCAACAACAAACTTCATCCTAACTAGCTTAAGGGGTGCGCCTACGGTTGTGACCTCAAATAATAACAATCATCATCACCATCACCATCAACCAACACAGCAGGTTGTTGTTCCAGTCCAACAAGTTCCCGTACAACGAGTTGTACCGCCACATTCTCATTCACACTATACGTTATGGAATAACAATAGGCCAAATGAACACCATCACCCCAGTGAAGGCAGTCATCATACTCATGGTCATGGTCATGGTCCTCGTAGCTAGATTCGCTTTTTAGTTTACCTAGGATGTTTTAAGTAAGATTATTGGATACCGCGGTCGAGCCGCGGTAATTCGTCTTTTTCTCCATTACCTTTTATCTCATAAAATACGAAGTCTATTTAAAATGTAGCCTGGGTGTAGGCCCGCAGGGCTGAACCCGGGTTTCACGTCATTCACCCAGGATACGTCGCTGCTTTTACAGGAAATATAATCACATCTTTAAGTTTTAAATTTTATCAAAAGTCCATTTTCCTATAAGGTAAAGCACATTACCAGCACCGCTA
The DNA here is from genome assembly GCF_900452395.1 of Legionella beliardensis. Classification (NCBI taxonomy): domain Bacteria; kingdom Pseudomonadati; phylum Pseudomonadota; class Gammaproteobacteria; order Legionellales; family Legionellaceae; genus Legionella; species Legionella beliardensis. The sequence goes on along the minus strand of NZ_UGNV01000001.1, from coordinate 3,059,081 downwards.
GCCCCAGGTATGTAAGTGGCTGATAGGGTTAAACGGTAATAGGATAGCGAACTCCAGGGCAATATTCCTGGAAACGGAATGTTATGAAATAGATCAGGGCGCGCTGTAACCAAGACAGTATAGCCAACCCCAAAACGCAAATTTTCATTAAAATGTGCCATTTTTAAAAAAACATAACCGACAACCGGTTCAAGGTTTTTATGAGAATCTAAAAAAGCAATAGCAGATAGGCCATGCCAATCCCCATCCTCATCATAAAATCCTTTCCCTAACCCACCACCCCAAGCTTGCTCATTATACGTTTTAATTTTTTTAGAACTGTAGGTATAACGATTATGCCAGGCATATCCTGAAAGATAGAGTTCAGTATTCCCTTCTTCCCAGGTTTGATATAGACGTTGACAGGCGCCTTTAAACCAATAGGGCCAGTTTACACAGTGTTCTACCGCTTCAGCATAACTCGTTGTTAAACAGCAAATTAAAAAAATTACAGCGATAATTGTTTGATTCATAGTATTAAAATTAAATTGTTATGTAATTCCCAGACATAAAATTTAGTGATAAAGTGACTTTAACACACTATCAATTGAATCCACTGCTAGGTATGGAAAGACAACATAACATGGACTTGTTTCGTAGAAAAGCGATTCTCGGCGAGAATCATTCACATGGTCAGCTGGCGAAATGTTTATCTGCTTTTGATTTGGTATTTTTAGGTGTTGGGGCAATTATTGGAGCTGGTATTTTTGTTTTGACAGGTATCGTTGCTGCAACACAAGCGGGACCAGCTATTGTTTTTTCTTATGTTATGGCAGGTCTTGCTTGCGCTTTTTCAGCGCTATCTTATGCTGAATTAGCCGCATTAGTAGGTGGGTGCGGAAGTGCGTATGGCTATGCTTATGCGGGGTTTGGTGAATTCATCGCCTGGATTGTGGGATGGGATCTTATTTTAGAATACTCTATCTCTGTACCGGCCGTATCAGCAGGTTGGAGTGGTTATTTTAATGATTTATTAAAAACGCTGCATCTTGATTTGCCAACCTATTTATTAAAAGGCCCCCTGATGGGCGGGTGGATAAATATATCTGCATTTTTTATTATTTTATTGCTTACAGGTTTATTAATCTGGGGTGTAAAAAGCAGTACTCGCTTTAATAACCTGATGGTCTTTATTAAATTAGCTGTTATTTTATTATTTATTGTTATCGCAAGCTTTCATGTGAACTCCGCCAACTGGTCGCCTTTTGCGCCTTTTGGGTGGCGAGGTGTTATGGAGGGTGCATCTTTAATCTTTTTTGCTTACATTGGTTTTGATGCTGTATCCACCGCGGCTGAAGAGGCAGTTAATCCTCAACGCGACTTACCCATAGGTATAATAGGCTCTTTAGTTGTGTGTACCGTTTTATATATCATCGTATCAGGTTTATTAACAGGCATTGTTCCCTATTCCAGCCTAAATGAACCCTCGCCTATTAGCCATGCGATGCTTTTATTGGGCCATAAAATTGCTGCCGGGTTAATTGGTGTCGGTGCTATTGCGGGCCTTACTACCGTGATGCTTGTTTTATTTTATGGGCTTACTCGTGTTTTTCTTGCCATGGCAAGGGATGGATTGCTGCCTAAATTCTTCGCAGAGACAAGCGCTTACACAAAAACGCCAGTACGTATTATTCTGCTTTGTGGAGTTATCATGGCTCTACTAGCAGGCCTTATACCTATAAGTGACTTAGCAGAGCTCGTCAATATTGGTACTTTATTTGCCTTTATTACCGTATGCATAGGCGTGATTATTTTGCGTTACAGGCATCCAGAATTACCCAGGCCCTTTAAAACACCTTTAATGCCTCTGGTTCCTATTTTAGGCGTGCTTAGTTGCAGTTATCTGATTATTCATTTACCTTGGGTTACCATATTGCGATTTATTATCTGGATGGTTATTGGTTTAATTATTTATTTTGCTTATAGTCGTTTTCATAGTGTATTAAACCAAAGGGTTCAACAATAAGTCAGCCACAAGGACTTACTTTGACTAACAAAAAGGAAATAAAGGGCTGCCCTATGTCGCGGGCTTTGAAACAGCTAGCAGATAACGCCGCTAAAGAAGATAAAATGACTTATGGCAGCATTGTCGATTGCTTAGGTGATCAGGGGTTTGGGCTTATTATTGTTCTTTTTGCTCTGCCTAGTGCTTTACCCATTTCTGCGGTCCCTGGTTTTTCTTTTATTTTTGGTTTACCCATCGTTTTTGTTGCGCTGCAAATTATTGGTGGCAGACATCGTATTTGGTTACCAACCTTTTTAGCTAAGCGGGAAGTTAATAAAGAGAAATTGGTTAAAGTGATTAAAAAAACCTTACCTTATTTAATATCTATTGAAAAATTACTTAAGCCGCGTTGGTCTTTTTTAACCTCTCCTATCATGGAAAGGGTGCATGGTGTTGTGTTACTGCTTTTAAGTTTACTTTTATTACTTCCCATTCCTATGAGTAATTTTATTTTTGCAGGACTGATTATTTTATTTGGCTTAGGATTAACTGGTGAAGATGGGCTATGCCTAACAATAGCTTACTTAGGTGCTATTTTATATGGTGTATTTATTACGAGCCTAGTTGAGGCTTTGTTTAACTAAACGATCATTTTTTATATTGAATGCGCATTAAGGAATAACATCATAATACCAGCTACAATTCCGGCGCCAGGTATTGTCAGTAGCCATGAAAAAAAGATTCGCTTTAAGATAGGTAGATGCAGATGTTCTAAGTTACGGCTTACGCCTGTGCCAGCAATAGCACCAGTTACAGTATGAGTTGTTGATACTGGAATCCCATACTCGGTAGCCATAAAAATCATGATGGCGGCACCTGTTTCAGCAGCACATCCACGAAGAGGATTTAACTCAGTGATTTTAGTACCCATGGTATGTATAATCCGCCAACCTCCAGCGAGCGTGCCTAAACTAATGACTAAATGACAGCTGACTACTACCCAAAAAGGAACATAAAAGGTATCGCCAAGCCACGAAGATGAAAATAGAAGTACAGCAATAATCCCCATGGTTTTTTGTGCGTCATTACCCCCATGAGTTAAGCTTAAAAAAGCGGATGAAATGAGCTGAAATCCCTGAAATGTTTTCTGCAGAATTTGTTCATTTTGCTGCTGTGTAAGATTACGGATAACTGTCGTTAAAAAAAATCCCAACAGTAAACCTGCTAAAGGCGAAATAAAGATACCTGCAGCTACTTTAAGAAAACCTAAGGGCTTAAGTGCACTTATACCAACTTTGGCTAAAGCAGCGCCCGCAAGCCCGCCAATTAAGGCATGTGATGAGCTTGATGGAATACCGTAATACCAAGTGACTAAATTCCAAAAAATAGCGCCAATTAAAGCAGAAAAGATTAAAACAGAATCAACAATATCAGTATCAATCAATCCGCTGCCAATAGTTTTTGCAACAGTTAGGTTAAAAATTAAAAAAGCAATAAAGTTAAAAAAAGCAGCCCATATTACCGCTTGTCGTGGTGTTAAAACACCGGTAGTCACGATAGTCGCAATCGAATTAGCTGCATCATGGAAGCCATTAATAAAATCAAAAACAAAGGCTATTAAGATAACTAGTAATATAAAAAAAGTGGCAGAAGCCATCATTATCCTTCTTTGTTGTTAAGAAAATTATTTTTAGGCAGGATTCTAATCTGAGTAATCCGTGTTCCTTGCATTTTTTCAATAATAGCTGAGAAGTCTATAAACTCAATTTGTTGCCCTACTATAGGCACCGAGCCTAGTTGATGTAAAATTAAGCCACCTACCGTGGTAATTTCTTCTTGCTCGGCAGTCAAGGTTAAGGTTTTTTGTAATGCGCGTTCTAGCGCAAACACCGGGCAATTTTCTCTCACTGTTAAGCTGCCATCTGGATGGCTCACCCAAGCATCTCGTGTCTTATGAAATTCATCTTTAATGACGCCAATAACTAAGTGTAATAAATTATCAAGCGTCACGAAACCAGCTATATCGCCTCGGCGATTATAAACTAAGGCAAAATGAGGCATCCCTCCTTGGAATTGGCGCAATAGATTTAAAGCGGGTAAACGGTGTGAAACTTTAGGAATAGGCCTGGCCAAAGCGTGTAAATCTAGTTCTTGTTCATTACTTTTTCCATGTAGTAGAGGTTGTAAATCTTTGACATGCAACAAGCCAATTATCTTTTTTTCTTCTAGGCTATAAATAGGATAACGGCTATAGCGGTAATGATTTAGCGTATCGAGTAATTCCTTTTTTGTAATATGATTATTTAACATAACCATATCATGGTATGGGCACATAACATCAACAGCTCGTAACTCAGCAAGCTCAAGGGTATGGGCTAAAATGCTACTTTCTTGTGAAGTTAACTCGCCGTGTAATTGGCTAGATTGCAGGATAAGTTTTAATTCAGCGGTTGAATGCGATTCTTCGCCTGGATGAACTTCATCCAGATGCAATTTTTTTAAAAAAAAGTTAGAACAGGAATTAAGTACCCAAATAATAGGGTACATGAGCCAGTAAAAGACATACAAGGGCACGGCTGTCCACAAGGATATTTGTTCGCTTTGTCTAATGGCCCATGATTTAGGTAATAATTCACCAATGACAATGTGAAGAAAAGATAAGAAAGTAAAGGCAAAAGTAAAACTAATAAATTCAACTACCCCAGGCGCTGTTAAACCCCATCGTTCTAGTAAGGGAGCTATTAAATCAGCGAAAGCAGGCTCACCCACCCAGCCTAGGCCTAGTGAGGCTAGGGTAATACCGAGCTGACAAGCGGATAAATAAGCATCTAATTGACTGTGAACCTTAGCTAAGATAACACCACGCCATGGGTATTGTGAGGCAATAACAGCCACACGTGTTGATCGTAGTTTAACCATAGCAAATTCTGCTGCTACGAAAAAGGCATTAAGGAGGACAAGAATGAAGGCAACTATTATAAGTATAATATTAAACATAATTAAATATAATAACTCGTTTTAGTCATTATTTTGGATGTTGTGTTCATTAAATTTTTTAGGGCTCGCGGTAATTCCATAGCGCCAGCTTGCTTTGCAGCTTCAGCATGTTGTGCCTCATCTTCTTGCATTTGTTTTAGAATAAGTTCGGTTTTTTTATCTTCGGGTGGTAATTTTTGCAAATGTTTTTGCAGATGAGCGCTCACTTGCGTTTCTGTTTCTGCTAAAAAACCTAAACTAAATTGGTCGCCAATTAATCCTGCAAAAGCCCCTATGGTAAATGAGCCAATATACCACAGTGGATTTAATAAGCTAGGCTGGCTATTTAATTCATATAAGCGTTGTTCACACCAAGATAAATGATCAATCTCTTCTAAAGCAGCATTTGCCATTTGTTTTTTTACATGGGTTAGGCGCGCTGTGAGTGCTTGACCTTGGTAAAGTGCTTGCGCACAGACCTCGCCTGAATGGTTGACTCGCATAAGACCTGCGACATGCTTTTTTTGATTTGTAGTTAAATGAGTTGTATTTATCTTATCAGCAGGTGATGGCCTTTTGCTAACTCGTTGTTGTGGAGGGATAATTGCTCGTAAGGCTACGTCAATTTCATTAATGATCTGATCAAGTATACTGAATTGTTTCATGCGAGCCTCATCTGCTATAACTGATTTTTAACTATTAAACTAGTTACTAGTTTATCAGTAAAGACTGAAGGACAAAAATTAAAGCGCAACTTAGAGCACTTAAAAAATTATAACTTGGCTATTATCTAGTTGATTTTTGGAAAGATTAAATTGCATTGTTTTAGCAAACAATGGTGGGTTACGCCTATAAAAGATAATTTAAAGTTAACTATTGTTTTAATTGAGTTTTTGGTAAAGGTTGGGTAGAGTGTCTATAGCTATTGCTAAAAAGGAATTATCTATGACTCTTTTACATTTGATTATTTTAATTGTGCTAGTCGGTGTTATTTTATGGGGAATTAATGCGTTTATTCCCATGGCACCATTAATAAAAAATTTATTAAATTTTCTAGTTTTTATTCTTTTGCTTATTTATATTCTGCAATTTTTCCAGCTCATTCCAACCATCATCCCATTTCCTACTATCTTTAAGTGACGTTAGAGCAGGCTATTGATAATTTGTCAGCCTGCCCTAGTTTTCTGCCGCCAAGTCATTGATTATTTGGCGGCGTTTGCAATTTTTCTAGGGCCCAGGTGAGTCATTTAAATTATTAGTGGGTGGTATAATAGGATTTACCGGCGCATCATCATTGCTAGCCGCTTCACCAGTGACTGACTCATCTTCTTTTTGAGACTTCTCATCGGCTTCAGGCGATTTAATCCCTGCTTTGGGTGTAATTGGTTTTGTTAAGGTGTCATTTTGAGTTGGGGTAGTAGTAGGTGGCTGTAAATCAGCATAAGTTAACAAAGGTATTACTGCGAGGGTTGCTCCCAACATAGAGAGTAATTTTTTCATACAATCTCCTTGTAATTTTATTTAATTTGGAACTTGTAAAACTACACCAAAGGTACCTTTAGCATTAATGTGATTAACAGCGCTCTCACATAACCGCCATCTTTGTCTTAGTGCGGTGCCTTAATTCTGCTCCTTGAAATATTGATGCTTTGCATTAAAGCAAAATCTACCGGTTATGCCAGAAGACTAATGTTGATTAGGATGAGATATATAGCTACCGTAATAATCAGTCATTGTTTTTTTCCAGGTTTGGCTAGACATATCCGGCCAATTATCCTTATTAAAACCAGGCGATTTTACTAATATTTTTTTATCAATTGGAATAATGAAGCATTCCTTTTTAGAGTCATACGTAAACATACCCCAAGGGAGGGCAAATAATTTATGTCCCATTCCCATAAAGCCGCCATGAGATAATACCACATAGGCAACTTGACCTTGTAATTTATCAAGCATTAATGCTTCAATCGTGCCTAAATTCTCACCTTTTGGATTTTTTACATCAACCCCGATGACATCCTCGGCACTTACTACGTACATGTCCATCACTACCTCCTTGTTTAAACGACTGTGTTAATGCATCAGTCTTACTAAACCTTTTATAAACCCTCTTTTGGCAGAACAATGGTGTTGTTAGTATAATGCTTAAATCCTCATGTTTTGCTGACATGTCCTTTTAACGTTGTGCTTTATTTTTTTTGATTCGGCCCTGGCACACGTGCTTGGTATTTATAGTAAACGCACGTTAATTTACTGGCAAGGCATTAGTAACTTCAATTCGATCGTTTATTGTTTCCACATCTTCAAATGATTTCACTGTGTCTATAATAAATTGCTTTTCTTGTAAAGAAGCTACTTTGCCTATTAAAGAAACTTGCCCATCGTTTACTTCAATTTGTACAGGCCAAGTGGATACTTCTTTTCCTAATCTTCCTGATTGTAAAAGAATTCCTTTTATTTTAGCCCTTAACAGGGTGTCTCGCAGTGGTGCTTGATTACCTACCACCGTTAAATTTTCAGCATTAACGTCCACAACGCCCAACGTTGATTCAACTAACATAACAATCTGCTCATACTCGGCATAAGAATTTAGTTGGCCAGATAAATAAGCGAGCCCATTATCAACATGAATGGTAATTTTTTTTGCATTGTTTCCCAAAGCTGTACGAATGGATGTTAAAATAGATTGGTCATAATATTCCATCGCTTTATTATTTGTCGCTTCTGGCGAAGTTGGTGAAGTATTACTAATTGTTTGTGCAAGACTATAATGAATGGCAGGTTGCATCAGCGTGCAGCACAAGAAAACAACTATTGCTTTCCATCGACCTACCAAATCCATACCTTTCTCTCTACGGTTGAATATTTAGCTAATTCGTTAGTTATCACTTTTATAAATTATTTTGTTCGTTATTTAGCTTTAAAATATAAAGTAAATTAAAAGACAATGTATTTCTGTAGATGTAATATCCATGAATAATTTCAATATTTTAAATAAAATTTACTATTCTTAATAGTAAAAAGCTTATATTGAGAATAGACAACAATAAGCGAACATGCAAATTAGTTCAAAACCTTAAAGAAGGATGTAAGAAGTGACAACTTTTTCTAATGCGTCAATCTATGATGTGCCCATTAAGTGTATGGATGGGCAAGAAATAACACTGCAGGGCTATAAGGGACAAGTATTATTAATTGTTAATGTTGCTAGTCGTTGTGGCTTTACTTCTCAATATACGCAGCTAGAATCATTATATCGAGATTATCATGCTAAGGGGTTTAATCTTTTAGGTTTTCCTTGTAATCAATTTCTAGCGCAAGAGCCTGGCAGTGATGCGCAAATTAAGGCCTTTGCTACAAACTGCTATCAAGTTACGTTTCCTTTATTTGCGAAAATAGATGTTAAAGGTGAAAAACAAGCCTTAATTTATCATTATTTATCTAAGCATATTAGAAAAAAGCCATTAAAGTTTGTACCTTGGAATTTTACAAAAATCTTAGTTGATAGTCAGGGTAATGTTGTTAAGCAGTATTTACCGATCACCTCTTTTGATAAAATTCGTAAAGATATAGAGCGCTTGTTAACAGGTTAAGCGTAATTTGACGAAGGTATTAACTTTTAATCTTTAGTGCAACTGAGCCTTGACATAATCTGAGCCAGATGCAGCCATTTGGTAATAGGATTACCCTATTACATGCAAGAGAAGCGCCAATAATATCTATTGTAGTTTCGCAATAATTTGCTGGCAGAAAAAAGGTAAATCAACCGGTGTTCTGGAAGTAATTAAATTACCATCTACAACTACTTGCTCATCAAGGTACTGAGCGCCTGCATTAATCAGATCATCTTTAATGGATTTAACACCTGTTACTTTTTTTCCATCTAAAATTTTAGCTGAAATTAAAACCCAACCAGCATGACAAATTGCAGCTACTACACCGCCTTGCGTGTAAGTATTTTTAATTATTTGCACCATAGGTTGTTGAGTACGCATTTTATCAGGTGCATACCCACCGGGTATAATAACCGCATCAAACCGCATACTACTGGCTTCCTCAGCAGTCACATCAGCTTTAGCTTCATAGCCTAATTTGCTTTTATAGCTCTTAATTTCTTTTCCGATAATTAAAGGCTCTATTCCTTCCTCTTGTAAACGCAAGTAAGGATACCAAAATTCTAATTCCTGGTAGTCATTTTCAATTAAAATGCCTACTTTCTTTTTTGCTAATCCCATAGTATCACCTTTAATAAAAAGTTTGCCTAAGCGCTTTAGCCTTCTAGGGCCATATTATAGATTATATACGCTTGATTTTAAATCATTGTCCAAAATTTAAAATATAGTAAATTAAAAAAATAATTAACTAACAAGCGTTTACTGATACTATGTATTTAACATTCCCAGAAAAATATTCTTGTGTATAAATTTCCTGTAATAAAGATACAAAACGGCACTGTTGAAGCCATTAAATGGCTAGCACTATTATTTATGACCATTGATCATGTCAATCGTGTCTTTTTTAATGGCAGTTATTATGCTGCTTTTTGTATTGGCCGCTTAGCAATGCCTTTGTTTGCATTTATTTTTGCGTACAATTTAGCGCGGTCACAGAGCCTTACTCCGGCGATTTATTTTAAAACAGCTAGAAGGCTTCTTTTATTTGGTGCGTTAGCAACGCCTGCTTATATGCAAATGTTACATTTAGTCCGCATTATTCCGCTAAACATTATGTTTACACTGCTAATAGCAGCAACCACGATTTTTTTCTACTCTCAAAAAGGAGGGCAGCTTTTTGCATTTTGTATATTTTTTCTTGGTAGCTTGCTTGTTGAGTTTAGTTGGCCTGGTGTAGCCTTGTGTGTTTCATTTTGGCTATATTTGCGTAACCCCACATTAGTATTTGCTTGCCTTGTTTTAATATCTTATGTGCTACTAGGCCCAGTTAATGGTAATAACTGGGCTATGGCAACGATACCTATTATTTTAGGAGCGACAATTGTAACTATCAACGTACCTAGACTGCGTTATGTATTCTGGATTTATTACCCATTACATTTAACCGTATTGGTACTTGTTAAATTATTAATACAAAGATAACTAGTTATCTAGAATATTAGGATTCATTGCCTTGACTGGCTTTAAAAGCCTGCCAATCCTCATCATGGGCAAAAATATAACGACAGGCATGCTCAATAAAGAAATCTCTATAGCGGATACCAGCATGCTCACAGTATTCTGTTATTTCGTCATACACTGCTTTACTTATTCTAATGCGGAATTGGGTTTTTTTCTCAGCAGCAGGTTCTTGCGAAATAAGCATTTTCTTTTCTCTCTTTCTCTTTAACACATAAAACAAGCAAATAATTATAATCAAACATTCATTTAATTCAATTAACTAATGAGAAGTTGTTAAGAGAGCATAGTTCATGGTAAGGTCAAACAGTCAAATTAACTCAGGAGAACCCATGAAAAATTGCTTTAAAGTAGTAGCTTTAGCAACGCTAATGATGTTGTTGTTTGGGTGCCAAAGTAGCTTGCTTTCCAGCAATAACATGCCTTTTACCATGAACTCTGATGCTTCAATTACAGACTCAGTGAGAGCTACTCTTGGTAATGACAGTCAACTAGCCAGTATTCCAATTGAAGTACAGACTGCAAATGGTATAGTTGAACTAAATGGTTATGTTAAAACGATTCGCCAGAGTGATACGGCACTTGAGCTAGCAAGTAGGGTACCTGGTGTCAAAGGTGTGCAAAATAACTTAATTGTTAGAAAATAAGCTTAAGTAGTTTAGTGAGGGTTATTTTAAAAAAGATAGTTTAGAATGCCCTATTTTTAAGAATAGATCTCTTTTGCAAAAGGTCTAAGGCAAAGTAATATTTAATTTTTAGAAATAGGGTCTTAAGTGTTGATTTGACTAATTCGGTTTTGTAAAGAGTTTGTTTAACGAGCGAAATGTTGCTTGCTAAAGGCAACTCTCTCAAGTATCGACTCGTTAGCTTCTTGTGTACGAGCTTCAATTATTTTATAGCGTTTAACAGCGCCTTCCCGGTTTGCAATTTGTATATTTAAACCTGGCCGAGCATTTAGCTCTAGCATTAAAGGGCCGTGATCGTTATCTAAAACGATATCTACCCCTAAATATCCTAGCCCAGTAAGTTCATAGCAGCTGGCAGCAATTTCAAGAATTTTGTCCCAATGAGGAACAGTAACATCATTGATTTGCTTTAAGGTATCTGGATGGTAATCAATCGTATCATTGTGAAAGACACCGCCTAATGTTTTACCTGTAGCTAGATTAATACCAACGCCTATGGCGCCTTGATGTAAATTCGCCTTACCTCCAGACAGACGTGTTGGTAGACGCACCATAGCCATGGCAGGATAACCTAGTAACGTAATAATACGAATATCTGGCACACCTTCATAACTTACTTCTTTAAAAACAGGATCAACGACAACGCGATGCTCTACAATAGCATAATCAGCATGGCCCCCCAAACTATAAGCACCTGATAGCAAGGATGATAAATGATAACTTATCTCTTGGCGGGTAATTAATTTGCCATTTATTTGTCTATAGCGCCCAAAAACCCGATCAGTGATAACAATAATCCCATCGCCGCCAGCACCATGAGCAGGCTTTATAACGAAATCTTTATAAGGTGACAAAATTTTATCAATTTCTTTAACTTGATGTTCGGTTTCTATAATTTCATAAAGAGGCGGAACCGCAATGCCTGCCTTTAAGGCCAGGCGCTTGGTTTGTAGCTTATCATCTACTAGTGGGTAGCGTTTACGTTGATTATAACGGAGCACATAATCGCTATTACGCTGGTTAATACTTAAAATGCCTTTTTGCTTTAAACTGCGATAAATATGCCACATTAAGAATCTCCAGCTGCTAACGCTTTAAAACGAAACAGTTCAAAAAGACGATAACCTCTGTATTGGCCAAAGAGTAAAATTAATGCTAGCAGAACTAATAATAATTCGGGAAAGGCAAATATCAAATACTGCATGGGGGGGTAATTCATTGCACTATAAGCGATAACAGCTGCAAGTAAACTACCTAGGCCAGATTTAATTGCCTCTCCAGGACCGCGCTCATCCCACGTAATACACATTCTTTCAATAGTCATGGTTAAAATAACCATAGGGAATAACGCCACAGATAAACCTGATTCCAACCCTAAATTCTGGCTCATTACACTAATAAAAATCATAAGCATGATGACAATGGTTAAAATAGCAGCCAACCTTGGCACCAATAGGAGGCGTAACTGATCAAGATAAAAACGGGCTAATAAACCAAAAGAAACAATCAGTATAAACAGCGTGATGCCCCAAATGATGTAAGTCTCACGAAAGGCAAGCGCAATTAATACAGGCATAAATGTACCAAAGGTTTTTAAACCAATGAAATTACGCAGTAATAAAATAATAAAAGCGCCAATAGGTACAGTAAGCAAAATTTTATAAGTTTCTTGCGTATTGACTGGTAACTGCAAGAGAGAAAAACGCAGCATTTCTGAGTCAGTCTGTAAACCACGTGCTTTAGCAATGGTTAAGGCATTAATGGGGGTAGGCGATATCGTCAAGTTAAAAGAAACTTTTTTGCCACCAACTACGGTATAAAGAGGATCAAAGCCATATTGCCAAACGAGAAAGTTTTTAGGCAAACCTGCACTACCTGTACGAGGGTTAATATAGAACCAATCTTTGCCATTATAAACGGCCATAAATAGTTTAAACTCTGCTTTAGCTTGCTGGCTTAAATAAATTCCTTTAACTGGCATAGCATAAATTTTAGCTTGATTAAGTACAACTATCGCGGCATTAAGAATATTAATATCTGAAAAATCACTACCAATAAGAAGCTTGGCATTGCCTTCTTTTTTATTGAGCTCTTTAATTGTTCCTTGCGCAAACGTTTGTATGTCTGCTGATGATTGACGGACTAAATTAGTAATATTATTAACAGCCGATTTTTGATTTTCGGCCAGCGCCAGCATTTTAACCGGTGGAGGCTTTGGTAAGGTTGCTTCATTCGTATCCGTTTCACGGAATATCGCTCGATAATAAAGTGATTGCTTGCCTGCGCCACGACGCAAAGACCAAATTGTTTGCCGATTATACCCAACTAAATTAGTGGTAACGCCATAATTATGAGATACGAAATACTCATCTAAAATAGCGAAATAAGGTGGCATATATGGAATAATAAAATTTGCTTTAACAGGTGTATTACGTTCAGCTATAAATTGTAAATTAGCTTCAGCCATCCAGCTGTTAACCGTTTCAGTATCGGTAAGTGGAACATCTAAAACCAGATGACGATATAAAAATAACCCTATACCCAGAAGAAACAAGATAATAATTAAACCATAAATATGGTGTTTATTTGACTTCATTATTATTCAACATGATTGGTTTAACATTAAAAGAAACACTTGGATCGACTAAACCTGAAAATGAATTAATGGCATCCCGCCCTAGAAGTAAAGGATATAAGAACCGTTTACGATTTGCTAAATTAACGGGAATAGTTCTTTCCATATTGCCGATACGAATACGCATGAGCACAACCGGCCTATTTAACGGATCTTTTGTAGATTTAATATTTTCACCAGCTCGTACCTTAATTTTTACATCACCTACGTATTCTGCTACAAAGGCTACTTCACTTTCTTTGGTAGGAACTAAGAAGCTTAAATAAGTTTTACCATTTTTTTCAACTTGTTGAATGTGAATTGCACTAAGAGAAGCCGATTTCGCGCCTGTGTCTAATTTGGCCGATAACGTAAGGTTTTTATCAACAAGGACTGCTTTTTCCACATAACCATAAATAATTTTATTTTCTGCAGCCATAGTATACCCTGAAAGTATTGTGCAAACTAAAATGAGCAAAGCAGACAACTTCATTTCTTCCTCCCACTAGTTAAAAAGATCCTAAATATTATCAGGTTAGTTGGGCTGCGCCCAGCGCTCTTAATAAGCATAGAAAAATAAGCGCAGCCTAGGAATTAAAAGTTAAAGGAGTGATTGTATGTATATCGTTACGAAATGGCTAGTTATCTCTTCCTAATATTTTCTTATTGTCATGCTAACATGATAATACCAGCATAGCGTCACCCACTAAGCTTTATACTTCGCTGCCTAAAATTTAGTAGGGAACGCCATATTAATTTGCTAAATGCAAAGAGGTAATGCCAATTAATCCCGTAATAAAATAAAAAATTGCCATCTTAAAGCGCTGTCCTCCTCGTAAAAACAAACATAGTATAGTTAATACAATTAAGGCAGGATAGGTTAGTTGTAAAATAGGGCTTAAGAAAGCAGCAATCCCTTTGAAATCTAGTAGAGATATAATAAAAGCAAAGCTTGTAGTAAATATTAAGAAAATAAAAAATTTCTCATGGTTTACTTTAAAAGTGGAGGTAAGGTAGCGAGCAAATAAATTATTTAGCGCAACCGCTGTTGTTAAGCATGAAAAAAACATGGTAATAGCCATGAACAACGTTGCTTGACCACCTAAAGCATGTGCAGCAATGGTGGGTAATATTAACTCTGGTTTAACATGCATAAGTAGCGGTGCATAATGCGCGCCAAGATAAACAAGGCCTAAATAAATAAGCCCTAATAAGGCTGCACCTAAGATGCTTGGTTTAATAGCAAAGCGGATAATTTCTTGATTAGTTGAATGAGGGAAGTCAGCTTGTATTTGCTTAAAGATAAGCGCTGAAAAGAAAAAAGCTGCAAAAAGATCCATGGTTTGATAACCAGTTAAAAAGCCATTGGCCAAAGCCTGGCTGGCAACTGTCTCATTTAGAATAACAGGTGCTTTAATGACAGCAATAAAAATTAAAATGACGAGTGTCGTTAATAATAGTGGGCTCATCCATTTACCTAACGCTCTAACCATCAGCCGATCATTTAGACAGAGAATAAACGTTATTAGGCAGAATATTAAGCTAAACCATACCAATGAAATATGAGGAAACAGATAGCTCACACTACCATAAGCAACGGTAATACAGCGTGGCACGACACCAAACGAGCCTAGTAAAGACAACGTAAGAAATGGTAGTACTGCACCTGCGACTTTACCTGCCTCGTTGAAAAAACGTAGGTAGTTGCCATGGTAAAGTTTGATTACAAATAAACCCATCAAAGGTAAAAAGATTCCTGTTACGAGTAAGCCTACAAAGCCTAAAAACCAATGTGAACCGCCGGCATGGCCAATTTCTAACGGAAATACTAAATTACCAGAGCCAAAAAACATGACAAAAATTGCGAAGCCATATGTTAATGTTAACTTGTACTGCTGCATCGAAGGTGTTCCTATAAACTTATTAGCTAAACTTGGGAGTTGAGTGTAAATAAAATTTAAATGCGGGCGAGGTATTAGTCGGTCTAGCCGACCACATAGTCATGTAGAAAGGAGTTGTAGCTAGAAATAGGCCTTTGCCATGGTGTTAATAATTTATTATTCATTAATGTAGTGCCTGATCAATTATATGCCATAATAGCTTCTTAATAGGCATTTGACAAGCTTTAATTTTTTAAAGAGTAAGAGCTTGATATAAGCAAGATAATGGCTTCTTAAACTTATAAAATTTTCTAACGATTGCAATAAAAGAAAAGGTCATTTACATTAAAGTGTCTTTCTTGCTCAAAATGATTTTTAGCTTAAAAAATAAACAAAATTTGACCAAAAAAGCTGCTTTAATTTTTAGTTAGTTGTGTTAATATCGTTGATGGACTAACTAAATTGTAATTTTTTAAGGCAAAATGAAAGTTATATTGCCATTTAATTCTTATTTAGATACAATGCAGCCAACTTAGCTGTTGCATTGAAGACCAATGACGACCGATACGAGTACAGACTATTCAGTTCATAACGAAAGTAATCTCTATTCAATAGCCGGAAGGCTGGATGTTCAAAGCCAAAGCCGTCTGCTCGCTAAGCAGCTCCATGAAGCCGGGAATATTTATATTCTATATGGCCTACTTGACGGTTTAAACCTTTCCTATAGCACCCTTAAATACTGCTTTGATGTACTTTTAACAAATAGCAAAGCATCTGCTTCTGACGCCTTGCACGAATGGACATTAACTCCTGAAGGAATGTTAGTAGCAGCAACAGAATCAATTACATTAATTGCTTTCTCAATGCTTGCTAATTATTTTAAAGACAGCGATAAAAACCTCTTTAAACGTTACATTGCCATTCTCTGGCCCTATCTACGTGATTCTATTAAAGCCGTAAAAAACAGCTATAAAGGCGTACGTAACACGATTCAAGTAGCCAATTTACTAGGTGGAGGGGGGATTAATTTAAATTTCTTAATGCTTCCTGTCGGCTTAGCCTTAAGCGGTTTAACCGTGTTAAATCGTATTTGGTATCGCCATGTGGTGAATTTGCGTAAAGATATGATGAAAGCTAATGGCACCCTATTAGCATCAATTGAGCAGCAAGACGCTTTAACAGAGGAAGAATGTAGACAGATCCGCTATAAGATTAACTGCCAAATCGAAGAAATAAGAATTAAGCATAGGCTCGCGTTTCTATCAGCAGCAGCTGGCGGATTGCTTGATAGCTTTTATTCATACATGGGGATTTTATGTTTATGTTCATTTAGTTGGCCACTGTTATTAGCTATGACTGTTATTTGCATCACATTTGCAGTGATTAGTATTTTAACCCGTATTTATGAAGAATATGATAATCAACGCAAGCTTGAAGTCACTCAGGCTAAGATTGATCTTACTTTATTTGTTAAAGAGCACACGCTTTCGCTACAAGCAGATTTTGCTCGTTTACAAGAACTATCAGAGTTGATAGCAGCTGGAAATAAGAATTCAGATTATTTAGAGGAACAGGAAAGGCTTGCGTCAGAAATACAAAATAAACTAGAGGCCTTTAGAGCCAAGCGTGATCATCTTAAATCATTAAACACCTTCTCACCTCTTGCCGCCTGTTTAGAAGGCATGAAAAATGGCTTAGCTGCTTATACTGCAGCTTCAAGCATATTATTTGCTATTTCAACATTGGCTTTCTTTACATCATTTGCCTTTCCGCCCATTGTCATCATTAGCCTTATTTCTTTAGGCCTTGTTTTTCTGGCAGGCTTTGTTGCTCATTCTATGTATAAACATTACCAACATAGCGTGAGCGAGGATATTGTTGCTGATAAGCCTTATGAGCAGTTACAAGACATGCTAAGAGATCTTAAGCAAATGCAACAAAAATCAGCCAACGAATTACCTGAAGATGAGCCTGGTATAAAGAAAAGGGATTTTAAAGAAGAAGCAAAAACTATTATAAATGATGGTAGTCAAGTAGCTAGTGCACCTGAATTCACGTTTCAAAGCTGGTTTGAAACCATACGTTCTTTTTTTTCAGGCTTAGCTAAAGGACCGAAAACAGTAGATTATACACTCAATCCTTTACAAGAATTAGGAAGTGATGGGCATTATCATGAAACCCCTGTTATGATAGGCTTGTCTTTTGCAGCCTCAGCATTGTATGCATTTACAATGGCGTTACGTGCCCATGCGCGAAGTTTTGGTCGCCCGCCGATTACTCAGAGTAAGGCTACGGATAAAAATAAGGCCGAAGTTGACCCAATTTCAACAGTCAGCAAGGCAACTGGGTCAATAAATGATCCTAATCAACATTTAAAGCCACCTGAACGCACGACAGTAAAAAAATCAGGTAAAAAGAAAATGTGTCTGTCAGAAGAAAGCAAAATAGCAATAGCTAGTACAACCTTAATCGATTCTAATCAACCACCCCACCTAAAAAAGAAACCTAACCATAAAGAAAAAGCCAATCCAACAAATGTAGATAAAGCCACTGTAACTAGCAATACTAAAAACTCTAACAAATCAACTCAACCAGTAGACGCCCCAGCCTATGGCTTATCTCCACTTAGACTAGCTAATCATATTATTTATGGCTCTAGTGAAACAACGAAGTCTGGAAAGTCTTCTAGGCTGCCAAAAAAGCCCTTAGACCCAGAAGGCAATAAGCAAATATTTGGTGAGCATAACATTCAAAATACAGAGGATGAATTTTTAATAAAAACGCCAAGTCCCTCTACATTGGGTAGATCTCGGTTTTCATTATTTGGCCAGAAAGATTTTTTACCTCGTTCCCCAACGCCTGTTGTAGCATCTATAACAGCAACTACTCCTGAGGTAGTCTATTAAAGATAACTAAAAACATAAGCTTTCTGCTAAGATAACGTTTGCTTAGCGCCACAAAGGTTAGCTTATTGCCTTTATGGCGAACTTAGGTTAGGTAGACTTAATTTTGTGTTGATAAATTTGCGGGTTTAAGTTGGGATCGTTATACATTTTTAACTGCCGATAAAGTTTAAATGTACGTGTTTTATTTTTTATTTCATTAAGCAATTGCTCTAAGCAACTATATAGCTGGCTTTGTTGTTGAAGTAAGGTGGTAAGTTTCTGCTGGCACTGTAAAATATGATGATTATCAGCATCTTGGCGCAGTGTTTGTTGCTCCATGTGATAGGCTTTTAGCGCTAAAATGGAGAGCCTATCAATAATCATGCCTGGGGTTTCTGAGTGCACAGGACATAAACTTGGCTCAGCCGGTTTTAAGTGGGTAAAAAACCAATCATCAATAGCTTCCATGCGATTATTGCGTTGTTGATTGTAGTCATCAATTTCTCGCTTTGCTCGATAAACAAATTCATAACCCATATCATCACGGCGGGCTTTATCTTCAGCATGCCAGAGCTTATAGTTAAAGGCGTGGTTTTCTTCGATTAAAGCGAGTAAGTTTTGCTGGGTGTAAATAACACCGGTTTTTTTCCATAAAATAATACTATCCCGATGTAATTGAATCATCTCAGAAATTTGTATAGTAATGGTCATAGTTAGCTTAAACGGTATAATAATTAAAAAGTACTTTGCTTTTACAACATTTCTAACAAGTTTAAAAGTAGCTTTATTGTATTTATACTTATTTGAAACACTAATGGAGAATTTTATGAAATTTTACTCTGCAGTCATGCTATTGATTATAAATACTCTAGCCTATGGCCAAGCTACATTTCCTACGGGCTGTAATCCTATTTCGGTACAAGGAGAAACAGTTCTATTAAAAACGAAGCAACCGGTTGTATTTTTAATTTATAATAATGCTGCTGATGATTTATGGATTACTCATCCTGTATCTGAGCCGAGTGCGAGTGCTGGTTGGAGTAGTCGGCTTGAAACTCATAACTGGTCAGCTTTTGCGCTTGATCAAAAATCTTTCGAATTAAGTTGTATTGAGTCAAAGCCAGGTCATGAGCAACAAATTCCTTGTGCCGGGATACTCTCTATATGTAAGTGGCCAGCCCTTAAAATCCCTGCAGGTACTACTGGTACTTTTTGGGCAGCTGAAAACATGAATTTGCAAGCTTTAAATGCCTATTTAGGTGGCAGAGGTTTTAAATTACTTTCTGCACAATAAGTGATAAACTACTTACTAGTTAAATGTAAGAAGTAAAATAATTTACTAAGTTAATTATGCTTAGAACTAATAATTTAAAACAATGTGGTGCTTGTGAGTAAAAAAAACAAAGATCCTTATTACAAAAGAGAAAAAGAAAAGTATGGTTTCCCTATTCCTAGCCGTGAATTAATCATGCAGGTGCTAGAAGAATATGGCCGACCTATGTCTCGAAATCAATTAATCAAAAACTTAGATATTCATTCAGAAAGTGAACAAGAGGCATTAGGTTTTCGTTTAAAGGCCATGTTACGTGATGGGCAAATTATGCAAGATAGGCGTAATAGATTTTGCTTATTAGGCCGTATCAATTTAAAAAAGGGAACAATCCAAGGTCATCCAGATGGTTATGGCTTTTTTATCCCTGATGATGGTAGTGACGACATGGTTTTATCGGCCACAGAAATGCGAACCGTCATGCATGGTGATACAGTTCTTGCCTATCAAAGTGGTCAAGATAGAAGGGGGCGGCCTGAAGGAAAAATTCATGAGGTTATTGAGCATGCCAATGTTACCGTAGTTGGGCGTTTTTTTACCGAGCAAGGGGTAGGTTTTGTTATTCCTGACAGTAAACGGCTAACACAAGATATCTCTGTGCCATTAGAATTTGCTATTGGTGCTAAGCAAGGCCAAATTGTTCTGGTTGAGATAATTGCCTTTCCTAGCAAGCGTAATCAAGCAATAGGCAAGGTCATGCACATACTTGGTGAGCACATGGCCCCAGGTATGGAAATTGAAGTGGCTATTCATGCCCATGGTATTCCATCTGAATGGCCTGAAGATGTGCTTGGCTCTGTGGCAAGCGTTGCACAACATGTGACGCCTGAGCAATGCGTGGGCCGTGTTGATTTAAGGCATCTCCCTTTTGTAACCATTGATGGCGAGGATGCTAAAGATTTTGACGATGCCGTTTATTGTTATAAAAAAGCCAAGGGTGGCTACCACCTTTATGTTGCTATTGCTGATGTTAGTCATTATGTACCTATTGGTTCTCCTTTAGATAAAGAAGCAGCGCGGCGTGGTAATTCGGTTTATTTTCCTGGAAAAGTAGTTCCTATGTTACCCGAAGCATTGTCTAACGGGATATGTTCTTTAAATCCGCACGTTGATAGATTATGTATGGTTGCCGAAATGGCGATTAGTGCTGATGGAAAAATTACGCGGTCTAAATTTTATCGAGCTGTTTTCCAATCGCAAGCACGCCTAACTTATACGCAGGTTGCACATTGGTTAGAACAAAATACGATTGATTCGGAACGGCAAGCGGTTTGGTCTAATTTACAAGATTTATATGGTCTTTATAAAATTTTGCTACAAGCGCGAAAAAAGCGTGGCGCAATGGATTTTGATACCACAGAGACCTCAATTGAATTTGATGAGAATAGGAAAATACAACGTATTATTCCTGTCACCCGTAATGATGCTCATCGCTTAATTGAAGAATGTATGTTAGCTGCGAATGTCGCAACGGCCCGCTTTCTAGAACGATCAGGCATTCCAGCCCTATATCGAGTACATGCTACACCCGATGAAGATAAAATTACGGCATTACGTCAATTTTTAGGCGAATTGGGGTTACGCTTAGGTGGAGGTAAAAAACCACATCCAAAGGATTTTCAAACGACTATTGTTTCTGCAGATAATAAGCCGGAAAAGCATTTAATTGAAACCGTGATTCTACGTTCTTTAAAGCAAGCCCAATATGCTGAGAAAAATGATGGTCATTTTGGCTTAGCTTATCCAGCCTATGCTCATTTTACATCGCCGATACGTCGTTATCCTGATTTGCTTGTTCATCGCGCTATAGGTCATTTAATTGATAATCAGCCAGTTGATGAATTTACCTACACTGAAGAGGATATGAATCGTTTTGGTAAGGCATGTTCTGCTACCGAGAGGCGAGCTGATGAAGCAACGCGAGAAGTGATTTCTTGGTTAAAATGTGAATACATGCAAGATAAGCTTGGCCAAACATTTAATGGAACTATCTCATCTGTTACCGGTTTTGGTATTTTCGTTGAATTGGATGAAATTTTTGTTGAAGGGTTAGTTCATGTTACCTCGTTAAAAAATGATTATTATGAATTTGATCCAGTCAAGCATCGTTTAAGAGGAACTCGTGGCGGTCAAACCTACCGTTTAGGGGATAAAATTAGAGTTTTAGTCGCTCGAGTTGATCTCGATGAGCGTAAAATAGATTTTGAATTGGCTGAAGCAGAGGATGTTAACCATGAGTGAGCAGGTTATCTATGGCCTGCATGCCGTCACTGCCTTATTAAAACGCTCTAATCGAGCCATTAAAAAGCTCTTGCTTAATAATGATCGCCATGATGTGCGTATTCAAACACTATTTGATCTGGCTCTACAACGACAAATTCCTATTGAAAAATTAACTGCCGAGCAGATGAACCAGCGTTTTACACAATTTACTCACCAAGGGGTTGTTGCGTATGTTGGTGATTTACCTACCTATCATGAGAGTGATTTACCTTCCTTATTGCAAACCAGTAAAAAACCACCCCTGCTGTTAATTTTAGATGGGATCACTGATCCACATAATTTAGGCGCTTGTTTACGTACAGCAGATGCAACTGGTGTTGATTTTGTTATTTTACCAAAAGATAAAAGCGTAAGCCTTACGCCTGCCGTTAGCAAGGTAGCTTGTGGCGCTGCTGAAACTATTCCTTTGGTTCGTGTGACCAATTTAGTACGCGCTATGGAGTTATTGAAACAAGAAGGGATTTGGATTTATGGTGCTGCTGGTGAAGCAAAGCAAACTATTTATACGCTTGATTTTAAAGCGCCAATAGCCCTTGTTTTTGGTGCTGAAGGAAGTGGCATGCGGCGGTTAACCCGCGAACATTGTGATGGTTTATTTGCCCTTCCTATGGTAGGAAGTGTAGAGAGCTTAAATATTTCAGTTGCAGCAGGCGCTTCCTTGTATGAAGTACTGCGGCAACGTTCTTAAACGATGAGTTAGTTGCTTTTAACTTGTAAGTCTAATTTATTGCTAGACGTTCAGAGATCCGCTCTTTATTAAAACTTTACTATAATTTCAATCATACCTTAAATTTAAGGATGCTTAGCATTCTTAATAAGAAGGCTGCTATGTCTACGGCTGGAAATTTGAAAATTAGTAAAAAGCAGTATCAAGATTTTGATAAGCGCCTTCTTGAAGAAACGAATCTTTTGGAAACCTGGTTTAATGACCAATTTTTTGTAGAAAGAGAGTTAGAAGTTGGTTCGGAAATTGAGTTATTTTTGCTAAATAATCAGTATAATCCTCTGCCTAAGAATTTAGATTTTATTAAAAAAGTTAATAATAATGCCTTAGTACCTGAGGTAGGCGCGGCTCATTTAGAAATTAACTCGTGCCATGTTCAATTATCTCCTGATGGCTTAAATAAATTACATCAAAATCTCTTAAAATTTTGGCAAGAATGCTGTGATATTGCTCAGCAAAATCATTATCATTTAGCCTTAATTGGCTCTTTACCCACTGCTACAAAAGAGCACCTAAATATAAACTACATAACGGATAAAAAACGCTATCATCTTATTAATCAGTGTATGTTAGATCAATGCCAGGGCGAACCCATTTTAATTAACCTTACAGGCGCTGAGCATCTCACATTACCGCTGCAATCCTTAACAATTAATGGCCTAATTTCAGCATTTCAAATCCACATTCAAATTGGCTTAAGTCAATCGGTTAAATATTATAATATTGCCCAGGCTATCGCAGGCCCTATGCTCACGCTAGCATGCAATAGCCCTTTTATGTTAGGCAAACACGTTTGGGCTGATACACGAATTTTTATTTTTGAACAAGCAATGACCTTACCGCGGTTTGATAGGGCTACTGGTTTTAAATGCTGTTTATTTGGAGTTGGTTATTTAAAAAATTCTTTTTTTGAATTATTTGATCAAAATTACCATTTTTTTCCAAGGCTTATTCCTGAAGTTTGCCATCAATCACCGCCTGAGCAAATGTTTCACGTAAGGCGCCAAAATGGCGTTATATACCGTTGGAATAGGCCTGTGGTTGATTTCAATAATAAAGGACAGCCACATTTACGAATTGAGCACCGAGGTTTATCTACCGGCCCTACTATTATAGATATGATAGCAAATGCTGCCTTTTTTTATGGATTATTGAGCTATTTTTCGTTACAGCCCGAACCCATTGAATATTTATTACCTTTTTGTTTAGCACGAAAAAATTTTTTTGCAGCAGCACGTTATGGCTTTGATGCCCAATTTATGTGGTTTTTAGGAAAAAAAGTCAAGGCGCTTAGTTTATTAAAAGACTTAGTTCCTAAAGCACGCAAAGGCTTACAAGCATTGGGCATAAGTCAGATTGATATTGAGCTATATTTAGGGAATATAGATAAACGTATTGCTATGAAAATGAATGGCAGTGCTTGGCAATGTCAATTTGTAAATAAATATGGTAAAGATTTTCATAATATGATGGAAGTTTATCTAGCTAATCAAAAGCAAGAATTACCTATTTCAGAATGGACTATTTAATATGAGAGCCGTTAACCAAAGTAATGTTATTAAACATGTCTTTCATGATTTAACAGAAAATGAGCTGCTTTTTCTTTCTAATTTTATCGTTAAAAAATCGTTTGAACCTGGCGAGCTTATTCTTGCTCAAGGCAGTTTTAGTGAAAGTCTCTATATTATTGATCAAGGAGAAGTTATTGTTTCTGTTATTTTACCTGGTGATACTATAAAACAAATGGCCGTTTTATCTGAGCTACAAATTTTTGATGAAGTTGCATTTCTTGCCCAAGATTTAACGACGGCTACGATGAGCGCTAAAACGTATGTTAATTGCACTTTGCTTACGCGGTCTGTATTAAATACGCTGCGAATTGCTTATCCTAAAATTGCTTTTAAAATTGAACGTGTCCTCGTTAAGCAAACCGAGCAAAAAATTATTTTCAATGGCAAAAAATTAGTTAATTTTCTATGTTCTAAACCGAGCGATAAATTGTATTTAGACCATACTCATCAACTGCCAATTTCTCAGGCTCAACACCAAGAACTCTATATTACTTCAATAAATAGGCAACTTTTAGATAAATTAGCATTCTTCACGGTTCTTACTGATTCTCAAATCAAGACACTATTAATGATAATGCGTGTCTATGCCTATGATAAAGGATATCAACTAAATCAAAATCTGGGTAAAGTTAATTTAGTTTTTTCAGGGGCAGTCATGTGTTTTTTAGCTAATAAAGATAGTTTAGTTAAATCCATAGGTATTATGGGAATTGGTGAGGTATTTTTTCAGCAGTTTTTTTCTAAAGCCTTAAACTCTCTTTTCAAGTTTGTAACTTGCGAAGAGAGCATAATTTTAGAGTTAGATGTTAATAAATATTATCAATTAAAGCGTTTAGATGAAGAGATTTTTTATAAAGTAAATAATTACATAAATACAGCGTTTGTCAGTCGATTTTATATAATAAATCGACAATTTATAAGAATTAATTGTGAGTATATGAATGTAGCATCATAAGGATAAATATGTGCAGAGTTCTTATTTATTTAGGTAAGCAACAAGTGCCGCTTTATGATTTAATCTATGGCCCTGATAATTCTCTTGCGCACCAGAGTTACGCTCCGAAATTAATGCATCATATTCAGAACTTGGCTGGTTTAGGCTTTTGTGCATGGTCTTACGATTCGCCTGAGCCTATGTTGCCTTTTTATTATAAAACAACATCGCTACCCTTTTTTGATAAGAATTTATATCGTCTTTCAAAAAAAATTTGGGCAAATTGCCTTCTCGCACATGTCAGAGGCGTAGAGTATAGCATTAATGAAATTATATCGGAGCAAAATATCCATCCTTTTAAGCTAGAAACAACTCAAATAACCTTTGCCCATAATGGTAGCTTGTCACATATGCCCGAAATGAAACAAGCCCTCAAACAAGAAATTAAGCCCGCTATCTTTGCTCAAATAAAAGGGACAACAGATAGTGAATGGATATATTCTTTATTTTTATCACAATTAACAGATTATACGGCTGAAATTAGCTTAGATGAAGCTTGGAATGCCTTAATAAAAACATTGGCAATCATTCGGCATACTAGACAGAAACATGGGATTAAAAGAGCCTCGCCAGTTAATTTATTTCTCACGAATGGTAATTATTTAATTGTTACTCGCTTTGTTTATGATTTTGGCCATAATGAAAATAGTATACAAAAAGCTTTTTTAGAATATCACAGTTTATGGGCTACATTTGGTGAAATTTATGGCAGTAGCAGCGGAGTTTATAAAATGCATGGTAGTGATAGACGAAAAAATATCCTTTTTGCATCAGAGCCCTTAACTGCAGATAGAACAACGTGGATTGAGTTGCCTGAGTATTCTATTACTAAAGCTTGGTTTGAAAAGGATGAAATTTTATTTAGAACGTATGATTTAACGGTTTAAAGGTGCTGTGCAGAGATAAACACTTATTTAGTTAATTAAAAGAGATAACTATGGTTATATTTTTAAAATTAATATCGTTTCTACAAGCGCTAATAAGAGGCATCGTATTATTACTGCTATTTTTGTTTATTATATCGTATGTTGTTCTGTGGCTTCCTGAATTAGCACAAGCGCCATACATTAGTTTATTAGTACAAACAAGTGATAATATTTCTCAACCAATAAATGATTTAATCACCTCTATTTTACCCTTTGTCTCTGATTCTAGTGTGGTTGATCTTATTAAAATAATCTTATTTATTCTTATAAATTTAGTCATGAAATCTGTGTCTTTTAGGATGAATTTTTACCTAAATTATCTTTTACAAAAAGATGCATTGGCAAGAATGCGAATTGAAAAGAAGATTCCTGAAAATAATAGCTTATATCAGGAACTTGAAAGTAAATTAATTGAAATGAACGCCAGTAAAAATGAAAAAGATTCTAAAAAACTTTATCAGGAATTTATGGAGTTAAAGAAAAAATTAGAAAGCATGGCAAGATACATGGCTTTTTTAGCAATTGATGTGGTGGATTCAACAGGCATGAAAAGCTCAGAAGAAAAATCATTGGTTCAGGTTGATTTTTTAAGATTTAAGAAACTTATACAGCAAAATCTTGATAAGCAAGGTTGTTTAAAAAGTGCCTGGACGCCAGATGGTGTCATGGCTTGTTTTAATACCGTTGATGATGCTATTAAAGCAGCGCAGCATGCATTGATTAATTTAAAGGAGTTTAATAAGCATCATAAAAAAATTTCTAGAGACTTTATAATTCGGTGCGGCATTCATGCTGGTATTATCTATTATGATGAGCAACTCCCTATGCAAGAAATGACTGATCAAGTCATTGATATTGCGGGCCATATGCAAAAATACGCTAAACCAGGCACGATTGCTATCTCTAAAACATCAATTAAGCCGGTTGATAATACTGCAGGTTTCGTTAATAGTGATAAGGTTGTGGATCAATTAGAAGTATACCAATGGGAAGCAAGTGATAAATTAACCTAGTGGCAGGAAGAATTATGTCATTAAAGATGACTTTCTTAGGAACAGGTGCTGCATTTACCTTAGGTGAAGGCAACTTCCAATCCAATGTGCTTTTGGAAAGTAATGGTGATTCTTTGCTGCTTGATGCTGGTAGTGATTTACGCTTTTCTCTTTTTGAATTAAATCGCAGTTATCATGATATTCGTAATGTTTATATAAGCCACTTACACAACGATCATATTGGCGGTTTAGAATGGCTCGCTTTAACCACTTTTTTTGATAAGACTTATCAAGGTAAGCCAATGCTATTTATCTCAGAAAGGATTGTTGATGAATTATGGGATCATTCACTGTCTGGTGGACTAAATACCTTAACTTTACAGGAAACATCGCTAGATACTTATTTCAATGTTCATGCCATTCAGGAAGGGCAGCCTTTTAGTTGGCAAGACATACGCTTTAAATTAATACAAGTAGTTCATGTTTATAATAACGATCAATTAATGCCCTGCTATGGTTTATTGTTTTCTACGGGTTCAACGCGAATATTTTTTTCTACTGATAGCCAATACAATCCTTACTTGCTAAAGCAACTCAATAGGCATGTTGATTTGATTTTTCATGATTGTGAGACACAAACGCTAAAAACAGGTGTCCATGCCCATTACACAGAATTAAAGCAGTTACCCGCAGAAATTAAAAAGAAAATGTGGCTATATCATTATAATCCTGGCACCTTACCTGATGCTAAAGCAGAGGGTTTTTTAGGTTTTGTCTGTAAAGGTCAATGCTTTAACTTTTAATGTAAGATTGTAGGCTTATGTTCGGGCAAATCAATACCCTACTTTGTCGAAAAATTTCACCATCAATACGGCTTTATGCTCTGTTCAGCTTAGCATTTGTCTCTCTGCAGCGCATTTTGCACGAGGTCTACATTTTGCATAATTTTAATTATTTCTTGGCCTAATAATTCGCGGAATTTTGGTTCTAAATTAGCAGAAATCACTAAATAGGGCTTATTATTGGCACTACGGATAAAGCAAATATCTAATAAATAATCAATGTTTAATAAGTCAAACTGGGGTGTCTCGCTAGCCTTACTTTTTAAGTTAAACAGGAGCGCTCCTTTGTTCTCTTGATGCAGTGCAACGAAACTATCCCATACATTCACATTAACCATAAATTTATTGCGTTTACTAATAGAAGCGAGATTAGCTAATTGACTTAATAGTTTAGGATTTAAATTAAGAGATGGAAATAAGCGAGCATATACGGGCATTGCTATTTTTACTAAAAAGTAAATTAATCTATTTCTTGGTACTATTTTCGAATTAAGACAAGCAAGCTTAAGCAATCCAGGACACTGCTGATACGGCGCGGCTTCCAGAATTGTTTGTTGTAGTTGTTGGGCTAGTTGCATCACCGTAGACTGCGGGTTTAAGACTAATTTAATAGGTTCAAGTTTTAAAAAACAGCCAATTATTTTGTCATATAATGGATTATCGCGCGCTGATTTAACCACATTCATAAAAATCGGCTCTTTTGTAAGGTTCGCTGATGGGCAAGTTTTAACCAGGGCTGCTCCTAAAACTGCGCAAAGTGCCTCGTTTAAGCCAAAATGATGATGGGCGCAAAATTGCAGTAAACTCGTGGTTGCTTTTTTAGGTATTTCTAAATAAGTAGAATAGGTTACTTTTGCTGCAGCCATGTTTTTTATTACATGTTGAGCGGGAAAATTAAAAAAGCAAGCATCCTTTAAATAATTAAGCCAGAAATCATGATCTTTATTAGAATAGGTATCCAATAGCAATTCATTTTCTAAATAGCGCCTATAAAGCTTCTCATAAGTTAAGTCATGGACAGATTTAAGCTTATTAAAAGCGAGATAATAATTAGAAAGCTCAGCCCAAAGTATATTTATTGAAGTGCCATCTGCGATCATATGAGGCATACATGCTTGCAACTCCACTACATTATTTTTTAGATAAAATATTTTTATTCTAAGTAGGGGCGTTTTTTGCGGCCAAGGATAATAATTTATCAATTCATAAATTGATTTAGCTAGAATGGCTTTACAAGCTTGCTCATTTAACGTTGTCAGATCAACTTCTTCTGGAATAATTGTTAAATTGCTTTGTGCACATTGACCAGGTTTAAATCTAAAAATTTTATAAGACAAAACCTCTTGATTTTTCAAAAGCATAGCAAGTGCGTGAGTAAAAGCTTCTTTATTAAAAGCGCCTTGTAGACGTTTTTGAGAAATAATATTTAATTTTTTAGCCTTAGGTTCAAAAGTGTTAGAAAGCCAAAGTAAGAGCTGAAAATTACTTAAAGGCATTAAAGCAGACGTTGCTAGTGAATTTTTAGCTCGCCTTTTATTGGTGGTTTTTATATGACGCATAAGTACTGCTAGTTCAGCAATAGTGGGTGCTTGATATAATTCTTTTACCGTAATATTTTTACCTAACATTTGATTAATTTTAGTTATAATACGTGCTCCAGCTAGGGAGTGGCCGCCTAATTCAAAAAAGTTATCATGGGTACCAATGGGATTTAAACCAAGCTCTTCTGACCAAATTTCAGTTAAGGCTTGTTCAAGTTCATTTGTGGGTGCTAAATAATGCCTATTTAATGATAATTCTGGGACTGGCAATGCATCTCTGTCTAATTTTCCATTCGCATTTAAAGGAAAAAAATCCACAGCAATTAAAGCGGCTGGGATCATGTAATCGGTTAGATACTGTTTAAGGTATTGCTTAATTTGATTGACGCCGAGATTTATAGTTTTATCTTTTAAAATATAATAGGCAACTAATTGTTTTTCATTTAAATGATCAGTACGTGCAATAACAATAGCTTCCTGGATAGCTGGATGGCTAGCTAAGCATCGCTCAATTTCACCTAATTCAACTCTAAATCCACGTATTTTAATTTGGTGATCAATGCGGCCTAAATATTCATAATTACCGTCTGCTAATTGACGACATAAATCGCCCGTTTTATATAAGCGCGAATCAGGGTTTTTACTAAAAGGATTGATAATAAATTTTTTATTCGTTATTTCTGGCTGATTAAAGTAACCACGCGCAAGACTACTCCCACCGATATACAACTCGCCTATTTCACCAGTCGGAACAGGTTTTAAATCATTATCTAAAAGATAAAATGTAACATTTTTTCCAGGTTTACCGATGGGGACATCAGGACGTAACGCATGCAGGCCAGCTTTATTAAATTTAAATAATGACACACCTACTGTGGTTTCAGTTGGCCCATATTCATTAACTAAATGATGATGTGGATAGCGCGCGAGCCATGAAGAGCAATCGATGGTATGTAAAAGCTCACCACCTAGAATAATAAGCCTAAGATTAGATAGTTCAATAAAATTTCCCTGCACGGCATATAATAATACTTTAAAATAGCTTGGCGTTAATTTAATGACATTAATCTGATTATTCCTAAGAAACTCTAAATAACTATGAGGACTTTTTTTAGTGTCATCATCACAGATGATAATCGTCATTCCCAGCATCAAAGGCAGGAGCGTGTTTGCTATCGCCATATCAAAGGCATGACTTGAAGAGAAATCAATACGCTGGCCAGGGTAACAAGCACAAAAATCATTAAATACTTGGCTAAAATTAATAACATTACTATGTTCAATAAGCACACCTTTAGGCTTGCCGGTAGAGCCAGAGGTATAAATAATGTAAGCTAAATTATTAGCGCCACTTGTAGAAATTGGATTAGTGGCGGGATAGGTACTAGTAGGTGCCTTATCAACAAAAATTACCTCTCCTTCATAATTTAAAAATTTATCTTTTAAATCGCTACTTAAGACAAGAAAAGGAACCTGGTTTTCATTTAATATGCTGGTTATACGTTGTTCGGGATGGAATGGCTCAAAAGGAATATAACCGCCACCTGCCTTTAAAATAGCAAACATAGCAATTAAAAGGTCAATAGAACGCGCCATGCATAGCGCAACGGGCCTTTCGGGTTTGACGCCTAATGCTTGTAAATAATGAGCGAGCTGATTCGCTTTTTTATTAAATTGTTCATAAGTTAGAGACTGATTATTATAAACAACTGCTAAGTTCGTAGGATATAAGTTAACTTGCGATTCGAATAGCTCATGCACTGTCATGGAATTATAAATTTTCATACTCTATAATCCCTCCCTATTCATTATTTTAGCTTAAAAATTAATCAGAAATGATAAATAAAACATACATGAATCGTGCCATAATCAGTAAATTGATAGGAAATAGGGCTAAATAATAGGATTATGATGATAATTTAAGTTGTTAAGCTTAAATTAAACGGATTTTCTGCTATAGGTTGGGCTAAACGACATAGCCGTCAGGCTAAGCGCCCAAGAGTCAAGATTGAGGCAGGCAGAGGTAAATTTAGTCCCTTTTTGGAAGCGCCGAAACCATCCATGCGGCTCGATGTTGTGCATCCATGCACAACCACGTTCCAAAAAGTGCCCAAACTTACCTCTGCTGCGAGACCGTAAGTACTCTAAACATATTATTTTCTATGGTGCTAAGAGAACTATTTGCTTAGCCTGACGGCTATGGGCTAAACGAAGTGCAGCCCAATAATCTGTTGGGCCGCGCTATACTTGGCCCAATCTACCTCGCTATCCCGCTAATTCCAACGGTTTTATTTACATGGATTGTCTTATGTCCACAGAGGAATTATTATCTTCATGGTCTGTTCCATTTGCAGAATGGTGTTTAAATTCTTCTTTAAAGGATGCAAGTTTTTGAGACCAGCGCTTTTCTAGCTCGTCTAAAAAGAAAGGGTTATTTGTTGTATTAAGACCATGAATATCTTGTTTAAGTTCCGCCGCTAAGTTGGTTAATAAAGTTCGTCTTTTACCCCAAGTAAGAGAAGCATTTGAATGCTTTTCGTTACTTAAATTCATCTCCATGATGGCTTTAACTTGAGTTGTAACAAGATCAATAATGCTATCAATGAGCTCGCTGTCGTTAGGATAAGCTCTTAAATCTTGAAGAGAGTTTAGAATCATTTTCTGTGCTTCGGTACAGTCTTGGCTAAGTTGGTAACGTTTATAAATCAACGGTGCAATAACAACAAGATGAGAAACGACAAAGCCAACAAAGCAACCAGACATGCTATATAAGCCTCTGTTGAGCCATGAATCACTATCAGAGTAATTATAACCTAAGTACAAACCTTCACCCATACTCGCTAAAATAGTCCCCCGCTGGATGAGTTCATGCCAGCTATAGCGATGCGTGCCTTCGCGTAACAATTCGCCTACGCGAGACCAATCCATATAATAATTAGACCAAGAAGAGAGCGTATTAGCTACTTGAGAAGAAAAAAAGCCAGTCATTTTCATCCTTTAATTATTTAACATTATAATTTAATTACGATTCGGAGTTTCTTTACTAAATGTCTCCCGGGGATAATGATACTCAGCCATAATTTGGTCTTCCGAATCAATAGACTGTAACTTAACTGGAAATTTCCATAAAGTATAGAAATGTTTTATTAGGTTAGGCCAAACAAAGTGCGGCCCAACAAACAATCATTAAGCTGCGCTATGTTTAACCAACCAACTAAGTTAATCTACTTATAAATTAACAACATTATTTACTGCGGGTTGTATTTCTTCCTGAACTTGAACAGCAGTTATCTCAGAAAACAGTTGCGTAGTATGCGATGGAGGTACAGGTACAGACACCGGCTGAGTAGCAGCTAAATTTTGAACATTCTCTTCAACTAAAATCTCTCTTACTTTTACATGAGAAGATGAAGGTAGCTCTTCGTTTGCCCCTTCTAAAGGATTCATTGAATCATTTTTATGTTTGTGACGATGTTTAATGGCTTTATAACTATTATAGGGGATGCAAGCAACATCAATTACCGGACTAACAGCACCTATTCCAGTTAACACTACCCCGCCAACTATCAGTCCTCCTCCCATAGCTGCCACAGTTCCACCCTCACCAAATAAGATTTTACTCGCAAGACTAATAGGAGTAACAACTAAACCGGCCACTGTCATACCTAGACCCATAGGGATGAGTATTAAGGGTCCGGTTATCATCGAAACAGGTGTAAGCATTAATTTTTCAGCATGATTTAATTTATTTTCTTTCGGTACTTGTTTTCGCTTCTCTTTATCTAAAGAAAAACTGGCACTCAATGTCTTACCATATTTTTTCATACCCGTTGAAAATTTTCCCATTATATCCTCCATTGTTTTATAATTTATGGTAATAAATCTTATTCCTTGAGTCTTAAATTTTTGAACTACTTGCAGAAAATTAATTAGATTAATTTTTTAACTGTTAATTACTATACAAAGCTTAAAAATCCTAAGTGATTAAAGTATTTTCTCTAAAATTGTCCTTATATTAAGGTTTTTAATAAGGTCGCGAAAACAAAAGGGTGGATTATATAAACTTAATCACCATAAGCCAATATAAAAATTAATAATAATTTTACAAGAGTTTACAGCCTTATTTTATATTAATTTAAAAGGGTATTATTACTCAGAGTTATTAATAAATAATTCCTTTTTATATCAATCAATTAAATTGAAAAATACCTATAAAAAATCTAAATTAATTACAAAAAATTAAATCATTCGCTTTATAATAAAGAAGTTATTTTGGCGGTTTTTTCGAAATGAGCAGCCGAGAGGGGTTATATAATGGTAAGAGTTTTGAGGCTCTATCGTTTAACGTTAGGGTGAAAAAATAGGTGCCGCCTAGCGTTTTATCTCGTCGATAATTAACCATGAGGTTTTCTTCCATGTAATCTTGCGTTGGGTAAGATAGCCTATTTTGAGGGAAGTAGAATGAAAACCTGGGATACGGCTCTTTGGGCCTACTCCCAGGCTACGCTGGCTGGTGTCTGCAAATGGCGATTGGTGCTGCTATCTATCTCTATTTGCCGCTCAAATTTAATCAACTATCTTGCACTTCTTTATTAAATGGCCCAGGTGGGCAATGATACTCAGCCGTAATCTGGCCCTCAGTATCAATAGACTGTAGCTTAACTGGAAATTTCCATAACGTATAGAGATGTTTTAGGACTTCATTGGTTGTATCTGCTAAAGGAATATTATGCTGTTGAGTATGATGTAGAGTTAAAGACCGATTACCTTCGGTATCAACTGAATAAACTTGAATATCAGGCTCTTGGTAACCTAAATTATATTGGCGTGATAATGCTTCTCGTATAGTTTGATAACCTGATTCATCGTGGATGGCATGAACCACAATATCTGCATTTCGATCATCATCAATGATGTGAAAAAGTTTTAATTCCCGAATTAAGTGTGGTGATAGGTATTGGGCAATAAAGCTTTCATCTTTGTAGTTACGCATTGCCGTATCTAGACTAGTTAGCCAATCGGTATTAGCTAAGTAGGGAAACCAATGTTTATCTTCGGCAGTCGGGTTTTGGCAAATACGCTTAATATCTTGCATCATGTGATAACCCAAGGTATAAGGATTAATCCCGCTATAATAAGGGCTATCAAACGTTGGTTGCATAATGACATTACTGTGATTTTGTAGAATCTCAAGCATAAACTCATCGGCTACTAAGCCTTCATCATAAAGGGCATTAATCAACGTATAATGCCAAAAGCAGGCCCAGCCTTCATTCATCACTTTAGTTTGCCCTTGCGGATAAAAATATTGAGCAATTTTACGTACAATCCGAATAATTTCACGTTGCCAAGGTTGCAATAGTGGTGCATTTTTTTCTAAGAAATAAAGGATATTTTCTTGAGGTTCAGAAGGAAAACGTTTTTTTTCTGTATTAAAATTAGCTTGTTTATGAGGAATAGTACGCCACAGTTCATTAATCTGTGATTGTAAATAAATTTCTCGATTCTGTTGCCGTATTTTCTCTTCTTGAATAGACAAAGCAGGCGGATGCTTATAGCGATCTACCCCATAATTCATTAAAGCATGACAAGCATCAAGAATAGCCTCTACTTCATCAATCCCATAGCGCTCTTCACATTCACTAACATAGTGTCTAGCAAAGACTAAGTAATCAATAATGGCATCTGCTGATGTCCACATCTTAAAAAGGTAATTATTTTTAAAGAAAGAATTATGACCATAACAGGCATGGGCAATTACTAAGGCTTGCATCGCCATGGTGTTTTCTTCCATTAAATAAGCAATACAGGGATTTGAATTAATAACTAATTCGTAAGCTAAACCCATTTCTCCCCGTTGATAGCTTTTTTCAACGCCAACAAAATGTTTACCAAAAGACCAGTGATGATAGCCAATAGGCATGCCAACAGACGCATAGGCATCCATCATTTGTTCAGCAGAAATAATTTCAATTTGATTTGGATAAGTGTCTAGCTTGAAATCACGAGCGAGACGGCTGATTTCTCGATCATAGGTTTGGATTAATTCAAAGGTCCAATCAGCACCAGTTGATAAAGGTTCTCTCTTCTTCATACCGTTTTCCTTTTAAACAACTCGCGAAATACGGGGTAAATATCGGCAACTGTATCGATATTTTCCATAGCAAAGTTCACATGTTTTTCACGTATTTGCTGATAAACCTCCCAAAGACTTTGATGATGCCTAGGCATAATTTCAATATAGGCGAAATATTGCAAAAGTGGCATTATTTTTTCTTGCAGTAGCTCTTGGCAATAAGGTGAATCGGCATTCCAGTTATCACCATCAGATGCTTGGGCTACATAAATATTCCACGATACAGGAGGATAGCGCGCCTCAATAATGGTACTTAATAGCTCTAATGCGCTAGAAACAACCGTACCTCCTGTTTCTCTTGAGTAGAAAAATTCTTCTTCGCTCACTTCTTTTGCTGATGTATGATGCCGAATAAAAACTAAATCAATTTTTTCATAATTTTTAGTTAAAAAGAGATATAAAAGGATAAAAAAGCGCTTAGCAATATCTTTTTTAGCCTCATCCATTGAGCCTGAGACATCCATAATACAAAACATCACCGCTTGGGTGGTCGGTGCTGGAATACGAATGCGGTTGTTATAGCGCAGATCAATGGTATCAATAAAAGGAACTGCTTTAATTTTCTTTTTAAGAAACTCAATATCTCGTTGTAGGCGCAGTAAATCTAAACGCTCAGGATTTGCTTGAGCTTCTAAACGTTCTAACTCTGCTTCTGCTTGTCGCAGCCGCCTTTTGTAAGGGGCGGCTAGTGCCACACGACGACTGGTTGCTTGACGCATAGAACGAATAATATTGATATTAGTTGGTACCCCACTGGACGTAACGCCCGCGCGAACCATTTTGAAATTTTTTACTTGAGCTAAATCTTTTTTTATTAAATCTGGAAGTTCCAAGTCTTCAAAATACAATTCTAAAAACTCTTCCCTAGATAGTTGAAATACAAAATCATCTTCGCCTTCACCATCTTTACTGGCTTTACTGCCTCCTCCTTGGCCCTTTTGGCTAGGGCGTTTAATGCGATCACCGGCTATAAACTGATCATTGCCGGGTAAAATCCGCTCCACATGCCCGCCTTGACCGCGGCGAAAATGCGGCTCTGAAATATCTCTTGACGGAATACTTATTTGTTCGCCTTGATCAATTTCGGTAATACTACGTCTGCCTACAGCATCTGAGACGGCACGCTTAATTTGATTTTTATACCGCCTTAAAAAGCGCTGTCTATTGACAGTGCTTTTTTTGCCAGCGTTTTCTCTGCGGTCAATAAATTGCGACATGACTTAGTATTTCTCCTCACTTATTCCTTCTAGTGAAGGAATATCATGATGTCTCATTATTGTGATTTACGTACCCGCAAATACCATTCACAAAGCAATCTTACTTGCTTACGGGTATAATCTTTCTCTACCATACGCGCAATAAATTCTTCATGTTTTTTCTTATCATCTTCTGACGCTTTGGCATTAAAAGAGATAACTGGCAATAGATCTTCCGTATTAGTAAACATCTTCTTCTCAATGACTGTTTTTAGCTTTTCATAACTATTCCACATGGGGTTTTTGCCATGATAATTAGCACGAGCACGAAGCACGAAATTTACCACTTCATTACGAAAGTCTTTTGGATTAGAAATACCAGCTGGTTTTTCAATTTTTTCTAATTCAGAATTTAGGGCACTGCGATCAAAAATTTCTCCTGTGTCAGGATCACGATAATCTTGATCTTGAATCCAGAAGTCAGCATAAGTAATATACCTATCAAAAATATTCTGACCGTATTCAGAATACGATTCTAAATAGGCTGTTTGAATTTCTTTACCAATAAATTCCACATATTTAGGTGACAAATACTCTTTAATAAAGGTTAAGTATTTTTCATGTAATTCTTGCGGAAATTGCTCTTGTTCAATTTGTCGCTCAAGCACATAAAGTAAATGCACAGGATTGGCCGCTACTTCACTGTGATCAAAGTTAAATACTTTGGATAGGATTTTAAAGGCAAAGCGTGTGGAAATACCGCTCATGCCTTCGTCAACGCCGGCAAAATCTCGGTATTCTTGATAAGATTTTGCTTTTGGATCAGTGTCTTTTAAACTTTCACCATTATAAACGCGCATTTTTGAATAGATGCTTGAATTTTGTGGTTCTTTTAAGCGGGTTAACACTGAAAATTGTGCCAGCATATCTAGTGTGCCTGGGGCACAATGAGCACTGATTAATGAGCTATTGTCAAGTAATTTCTCATATATCTTTATTTCTTCAGAAATACGCAAGCAATAGGGTACTTTTACAATGTTGATTCGATCAATGAATGCTTCATTATTTTTATTATTACGGAACGCTTGCCATTCAGACTCATTGGAGTGAGCAAGAATAATGCCTTCAAAAGGAATGGCAGATAAGCCTTCTGTTGCATTGTAATTGCCTTCTTGTGTGGCTGTTAATAGCGGATGCAGTACTTTAATTGGGGCTTTAAACATTTCCACAAATTCAAGTAAGCCACGATTAGCACGACATAAGCCACCAGAATAACTATAAGCATCAGGATCATCTTGGGAAAATTCTTCTAGCTTACGAATATCGACCTTACCAACCAAGGCTGAAATATCTTGATTATTATCATCACCTGGCTCAGTTTTAGCGATAGCAATCTGTTTTAAGCGCGAAGGCTTCACTTTAATGACTTTAAACTGACTAATATCACCATTATATTCATGCAAGCGCTTTACAGCCCAGGGCGACATCACATAACGAAGATAGCGTCTTGGAATGCCAAATCGTTCTTCAAGCAGATCAGCATCCTCTTCTGGATTAAATAAGGATAAGGGTGAGTCGAAAACAGGCGAGCCCTTAATCGCGTAGAAAGGTACTTTTTGCATTAAATCTTTTAATTTTTCAGCTAAAGAAGACTTACCGCCGCCAACAGGGCCAAGCAAATAGAGCACTTGTTTCGTTTCTTCTAAGCCTTGTGCTGCATGTTTTAAAAAGCCAACAATTTGCTCAATGGGTTCTTCCATACCAAAAAATTCTTTAAACACCGGGTATCGATGTATTATTTTGTTAGAAAAAATACGTGATAAAACCGGATCATGGCGCGTATCAATGACTTCTGGTTCCCCAATGGCCATTAATAGTCGCTCTGCAGGATTAGCGTAAGCCGAAGGATCCTGACGGCACAGCTCAAGGTATTC
This sequence comes from Legionella beliardensis, assembly GCF_900452395.1. NCBI lineage: Bacteria > Pseudomonadati > Pseudomonadota > Gammaproteobacteria > Legionellales > Legionellaceae > Legionella > Legionella beliardensis. The sequence continues at coordinate 3,020,455 of NZ_UGNV01000001.1, read as the reverse complement.
GCTTAAACTGAGCTCCTCTTCCTTATTATCGACGAAGCGCTTGGTGTAGCTGGTTAGAAAATCATGCGTATTCATTTTGGCTATCCTCTATTGCGTTTCCCGGGAGGAAAAACACTCATTCTTTTATTAATTCACTGGTAAAATTGGTAAACTATTTATAAAGTTAGTATAGAACTAATTAAGCAAAAAGTTTAAAAATTACTAAGAGTTAATCCATTTTAGGCGCCTTTTCTAGCTTTTCGGTAACCGGAGTATTCATCATGCCAGACACAACCATTTTTTTGAAGGACTATACGCCCCCAAATTTTATCGTAGAAAACATTTACCTTAATTTTGAGCTTTATGACGATTATGCATTAGTCGAAAATAAAATGACGCTTAAACGAGCCCACCCAGGCTTATTACATTTATGTGGGGACGAGTTAGAATTAATAAGTATCACCTTAAATAATGAGCTTCTACCTCAAGATAAGTATGAACTCAAAGACGGTGATTTGCTACTTGATAATTGCCCTGAGCAATTTACTTTAACAATTGTCACCCGTATCTATCCACAAAATAATTCTGAGCTTTCAGGGCTTTATCGTTCAAATCAATTATTTTGCACGCAATGTGAAGCAGAAGGTTTTCGCCGGATAACCTTTTATCTTGATAGGCCTGATGTGCTTTCTATTTTTACTACGCGCATTGCAGCGGATAAAGAAAAATACCCTACCTTGCTCTCCAATGGTAATTTAATTGATGCAGGGGATGCGGAAAACGGGCGACATTGGGTCGTCTGGCAAGATCCATTTAAAAAGCCTGCTTATTTATTTGCGTTGGTTGCTGGAAATTTAGCCTGTGTAAAGGATGAATTTACTACGTGTTCAGGTAAAAAAGTTGATTTACGAATTTATGTTGAACCGGGGAATGAAGATAAATGCGCCCATGCAATGGCATCTTTGCAGCGCTGCATGCGTTGGGATGAAGAAGTTTATGGCCGCGAGTATGATTTATCAATCTTTATGATTGTCGCAGTCAGCGACTTTAATATGGGCGCTATGGAGAATAAAGGCTTAAATATTTTTAATTCTAAATATATTTTAGCAAGACCAGATACAGCCACTGATCAAGACTTTGCTGATGTTGAAGGTGTTGTTGGGCATGAGTATTTTCATAATTGGACAGGTAATCGTGTCACTTGTCGCGATTGGTTCCAATTAAGCCTTAAGGAAGGTTTAACTGTTTTTCGTGATCAGGAATTTTCTCGTGACATGAATTCACGCGATGTAAATCGTATTTTAGATGTAAAAGTGTTACGTACAACCCAATTTCCTGAAGACGCAGGCGCTATGGCGCATCCTGTGAGGCCAGATTCTTACCAGGAAATAAATAATTTCTACACCTCTACTGTTTACAATAAAGGAGCGGAAGTAATCCGCATGCAGCATACCTTGCTGGGTAAAGAAGGATTTCGCCGCGGCATGGATCTTTATTTTGAGCGCCATGATGGCCAAGCTGTAACGATTGATGATTTTGTGGCGGCTATGGAAGATGCTAACCAGGTCGATTTTACTCAATTTAAACGCTGGTATAGCCAAGCAGGCACGCCTACCGTTGATGTAACAAGTTCTTATGAAGCGGACACATTAACATTAACATTAACTCAAAGCTGTCCACCCACAGCAGAATGTCTTGATAAACAGCCCTTTCATATTCCCATTCGTCTTGCTTTATTTAATAAAGAAAATGGGCAACCTTTTGCGCTAGAGCATGATTTAATAGAACTGCGCGAACGCCAGCAAACGTTTACCTTTTCAGGCATAACTAATCAGCCGGTTATTTCGCTACTGCGCGAGTTTTCAGCGCCTATTAAGTTGCAAAGTGAACTTAGTCAACATGACCTATTGGCTTTACTGCGCTTTGAAACAGATGGTTATGCTAAGTGGAATGCAGCGCAATGTTTAGCGCTGTCTTGCTTGTCTGATTTTTGTAAAAAACCAAGGGCAGAATGGCAATTATCAAATGAATTAATAGCAGCTTTTACTTATGTGCTACAAGATGAAACATTAGACATGGCTTTGCGCGCTGAGTTATTAATGCCACCGGATTTTGAAGAAGTTGTTGCGGCAGTAGATATTGTCGATGTCGGCCTTATTGAATCTGCGCGTGATTTTTATCGCCAGACCCTAGGCCGTGCTCTCTACAATCAAGCTTATACCGTGTATCAAGCACTTTGGGTTCAAGAAGAACATGCTATGAATGCTCAAGCGTATGGGCAAAGAAAATTGCGTAATACTTGTTTATGGCTAATGATGAAAGCGAATGAGCAAGAGGCAATAACCTATTGCGAGCAGCAATTTATACAAGCTAAAACCATGTCTGATCAAATAGCGAGTTTTACCTTATTGAATAATTGCGCTATTGATGGCATACGGCAAAAAGCAGTCAATGAGTTTTATAAGCAATGGGCTAATGATGAATTAGTTTTAGATAAATGGTTTGCAATTCAAGCAACGAGTGAATTACCAGATACATTACAGGAAGTAAAAGGGTTATTAAGTCATCCGGCCTTTTCTTTTAAAAATCCAAATAAAGTCAGAGCAGTCATAGGTGCTTTTGTGCAGGCTAATCCAAAACATTTTCACGCCTTAGATGGCAGTGGTTATGAATTTCTAACAGATATGTTAATTAAACTTGATGCAATTAATCCGCAAGTCACAGCTCGCTTAGCAACACCCTTTACGCGTTGGCGCCGTTACGATAGCAGCCGTCAGGCGTTAATGCATGGGCAATTAAAGCGTTTAGAGACTCATCCTTTATCGCGTGATTTGCGTGAAATAGTTTCAAAAAGCTTACAAGCCTAGTAAAGTAAAAAGGATGCTAATTCTTTAGTAATTTGTCCTTGGTTATCTGCAAGACCAATACCAATCGCGCTTACCCGGGCTTTTACCAGAGCTGGGTAGCGCTGATTAAATTCGTTTACAAGATGCTGTAAGTGTTGATAAATAGATTGCTCTTCTTGGGCTGAGTAAGTGACATGAGGTGCAAGGAAAGTAATATGAGGCGTATAGTCAGCAAACACATTAGGGCTGCCATAAGTTTGAAAGCTCTTTAATTTTTGTGGATTGTGCGCTGCCCAAGCTGGAATGTTTGCTGCACGGTCACGTAAATCATTTACCGCGAGAACAACTGCATTACTGAGCTGTTGTAAGTATTTTTGCGGCTGCACAGTAAGCATGACATAGCGGCTTGGCGTGGTTGTTAAACCCTGTGCGGCTATAGAAAATGGGTGATAGTTTTTAGCTAGTTTCTTAATTCGTTTAATGATAAGTTGTTTATTTTTACCAGGGTATTGAGTTAAATAGAGAGTAATATGTAAGGGATGTTTTGCAGAACTAGGCGTTAATTGATAATTTGCTAAGCTTTTTTTATAAATTAATAATTGCTCAAATTGAGTATTATATTTTTGAATTTTACTGGTTGGCGCTAATTTTAAATAAATATTAATTGCGGTGGAGGTATTTGAATTAGCCCAGGTAAACGTGGTAATAAGTAATAAAATTAACCCATTTAAATAGATGTTTATACTATGGTTAGTCGCTGTGCCGTTATAGGCAATCCTGTTGCACATAGCTTATCTCCCTTAATTCACCAGTATTTTGCTAAAGAGGCAGGTAATAAATTAATATATGAAAAAATTCAAGGTCATGATACGGATTTTGAAACCCAAGTCATAGGCTTTTTTAAAGAGGGTGGCAAGGGCTTAAATGTAACATTGCCGTTTAAAGAACGAGCGTTTGCTATGGCTGATGACGTAACGCCGCGTTGCTTAAAGGCAAAATCAGCGAACACCTTATGGTTAAAAAATGAGGAGAAGCTGTGCGCTGATAACACGGATGGCACGGGCCTTATACGAGATTTAAGTCATCATTTAAGTTTAATAGATAAAAGGGTATTGCTATTGGGAGCAGGTGGTGCTGCGCGTGGCATTATTGAGCCTTTATTAGCGTCTGGTATTACTAAGTTAACCCTAATAAACCGCACTAAAGAAAAGCTATTCATCTTAAAAAATGATTTTCCTGCAATTGAAATTGCTGACCAAGACACGCTTAAAGCTAGATTTGATTTAATTATTAACGCTACTTCAGCAAGCTTAACAGCAAGTCAAAATAAGCTGATATCAGCAAAAATTTTACAAAACCAACCCTATTGTTATGATCTAGCTTATAATTTGCACAAGCAAACCCCTTTTGTTGCTTTTGCTAGAGCACATGGCTGTGTGGCTGATGATGGTTTAGGCATGCTAGTAGAGCAAGCAGCAGAGGCATTTCTAATTTGGCATGGGTTTAAGCCTGATACAAACACTGTGTTAACTGCTTTACAACGCTAATTTAGGGCATATTTTTATTCAAAAAATTCAAGGACTGCGTCGCGGGCTAATAGGGTATCTTCATAGCCTAATTTAAATAGCTCACGAGTAAATTCTTTTTCAAACAATAAAAAGCTAAGCAGATCACCCGAATGACTTTTAGCTCCTAAAAGATTAAGCATAAAACGTAAGACAGCAGGCATGTTGTTGTAATGTGCTTGTGCTATCGGTGCAAACGCTTGGCTTGGCCTGAGATGCATGGTTTGGACAGGCCGCCACGGAGAACGACGTTTTTTCCAGAGAGATAATAGTCTTGCAATTTCATTCATGCGATTAACCATTTCAATGTCCCTGTCTAGGTTATCCATAAATAAACTATTTAACATCCCTCCTAAAATACGTGCAAATCCAATATTGCCGTTTTGTGTCCCTTCATAAAAAAGAGAAGTTGGTAATTGGCGAGTACCTAAAATTAAAATTTTATCCACTTGAAAACGGATAGCGCCACGTAAAGGTGATACCAATCCCATACTACCATCGCCATAATGAGAACTTTCAATTTTTGCTGCTGGAAAAAATAAAGGCAATGCGCTAGAAGCTAAAATATGTTCCATCTGTAAATCAGTACGATAACTGGCATGACGGGGGTAATCCCAACCTTGGAAGGCAGGATCATGATATTGATAAAATGAAATAGTTTGCTGTGTTTCGTAACAATGGCTAATGACTTCCATGGTTTCTAAATGATTATTTACAATATTCTCATTGAGTTGGTTGAAATTAATGGTATTAGAAATAAATTCCCGTAAAGGAGAAGTATCCAACAAATGTCCAGATTGGCTGCGTCTTATAAGAAGTGGGCTTAAGCTGCGTAGCACCGACTTGCTCACTTTATAATTACTGGCATGAAAAATTTGCTGGCAATAAATATTATTCCAGATCATTTCAAGCTTTTCGGTGGCTGCTGGAAAATCAAGTGCATTTTCTGCAAGGATAGCTGCATTTAGGCATCCTACACTAACACCACTTACCATATTAAAAGGGATTTTCTTAACATTGAGAATAGTACTAATGGCTTTAAGAACACCAGCTTGATAAGCACCACGAGCACCACCACCTGCTAAGTAAAGTGCTTTTTTAGTCATTAAAAAATTTTTTTATTAAAATCACAATATAGCTCGCTTCCCTATTAGTGGCAAGTACGAAATCTTCTAATCTTGCTTATTAAATTTTAAACCAATTTTTTGCAGTTAATTGAAAAGCTAACTCAGAAAACTTATATATTTCTAAGCTATACTGATTGAGTATATACCTGTCTTTTCAATGAGGAGGTATATAGGTATCAGCTTTCTCTAACCATAGCTGACAGCTAATTCTTTATAGAATCATTCAAGGTGTTATATTGTTATGTCTAGTAATAAAGCTTTAGAGCCGGATGTTGACTATTTAAAAGCCGTTGTGGAATTAAGTCGTATTGCTAAGCCTGTTACATTTACACCTACGCCTTTAACTAAAAAATCAAAATTCCTGGAAATGTTTAAACTTATACCAGGATTAGCAGAGTTTGTAGGTAAATTTGATGAATCAGGAGAAAATATAAGTCTGTTAATCCAGCTTAAAGAAAATATATCGCGCGCTGCTCATACAGCCGAGGCTTCATTTCATTGGATTAGGCTAGGTTTAGCTATTGTTAACTTTATTCGGATTCCAGCCATTTTTTTAACAGCTGCTCTGCTTGGTCAAAAAGTTCCGTTTACTTTGTCAAAAACCGGGCAATGGGTTTATGCGACCACGTTATTAGCTTTAACTGCTCTTGCGATTGCCCTACCTCCTATAGCGCCGTTTATGATATTAGCAGCATCTGGCGTTGTTTTAGGTAGTTCCCTCTTTACATTGGGACGTCTTTTATATCAGCGTTACCAAATTAAAAAAGAATTAAAAAATATAACAAAGCAAATAGATGAAGAAATGGAAGATTTAAATCAATTACGAAGCCAGGCGCATCAGCTGAGAGAAGATTTAAAGCATGCCACAGAGGATGATGAAAAGGTAAAATTACTTAAAGCGATTGAAGCATTAAAACAATCTTATGATAGTCGCTATCAGTCTATACAAGCGCTATATGATAAGAAAGGGCTGTATGAGTATAAATTGGCTAAGCGCGACAACATTGCCATTTTAGATAAGCTCGTTGCTAGCTTTCTCGCCGCAGGTCTATTTAGCGGGCTTGTTGTAGCTATCTTTTTTCCACCTGTAGGCCTTGCTATTTCTATCGCTTGCGCAGCAGCAGGGGGAACCTATTTATTAGGCCGTTTTATAGGCTCTTTTTTATCTAAACAGTCGGGCCTTAAAGTCTCTACACAAACAGATAATAAAGAGCAGGCTGAAGCTGTAACTGATTATGCAGAAAATGAAGACAAACTAGAGGAAAAACTTAATGAGACAAAGGCGCCGCGTTTAGATCACTTACCACCTACATTAGATGATTCAGAAATGTTGATGGAGTTAGCGCTTGGCGTTACACCAGAACAAACTGAACAGCACAAAATCCATAATCAGTTGTCTGCAGAGGATGAGTTAAGTACGTCCACAGATATTCCTTCTCTTTATCGTAAAAGAGAGGCACCGAAGAAAGAGCCAGCGCCTCTTATTGAAGATGAAGAGAGGGACGGAGACGGGGAGATAATACATCCTAAACGCACCTAATTAATATTCTTTTAACGCTATAAACGTTCGTATAATATTTGCGTCGAATTTACGTTAGTTGCAATCTACTTTAAAGTAATATAGGTTAATTTGATAAGGACTAGCAAAGAGTAGATATGCGACGATTGTTTTCTGATCAACCACGCGCTTTTAGTATGATTTTTATGCTAGAAGTTTGGGAGCGGTTTGGTTTTTATACGGTCCAAGGTATTTTTACTTTATATTTTATTCGTACCTTAGGATTTAATGATACGCAAGCCTATTACACCTTCGGTGCTTTTTCTGCTTTAGTTTATGGCATGATTGCTTTTGGTGGTTACTTAGGTGATAAGGTCTTAGGTACCAAACGTACGATTGTTTTAGGCTTAATTGTTCTGTCTTTAGGCTACTTAGCGCTAGCTTTTGCCAATTCTCAGCAGGTATTTTTAGCGTTAGGTCTTGTTTGTGTAGGTAATGGTTTATTCAAAGCAAACCCTTCGAGTTTATTATCAAAATGTTACGAAGAGAATGATCCGCGCTTACATAGTGCATTTACCCTGTATTACATGGCTATTAACTTAGGCTCAACGTTTGCTTTGTTTATAGGACCTGCCGTTGCTAGTCATTATGGTTATTCTTATGCTTATTTTCTAAGTTTTATCGGCTTAATTTTAGGGATAGTGAATTATATTTTCCAACGGCAACATGTTAAAGATATTAATACGCCAGCTGATTTAGCAACTATTCGTATTTGGCAGTGGGCTTTAATAATCGGCGGAATTTTATTGGTAACTTATGCATCTGCCTATCTATTGCAGCATGTAATGCTTGCTAAACAACTTGTTTGGCTAGTGACGGCATTTGTTACTGCTGTTTATTTCTTTTATATGTATCGTGAAGGCAAACAGTCCTGTATGCGCATGTTAGTTGCATTTGTGTTAATGCTCGAGGCCATTGTCTTTTTTACGCTTTATCAGCAGATGCCGACTTCATTAACCCTCTTTGCTGTTAATAATGTCACACCCACATTACTAGGAATTACTCTAGACCCGCAAAGCTTTCAAGCCTTAAACCCAATTTGGATTATTGTAATGAGTCCTCTTTTGGCTTTGCTGTACAATAAACTCAATCAGCGTGGTTTTGCTTTTCCTATCCCGCATAAATTTGCTGCTGGTATGATCTGTTGTGGATTAAGTTTTAGCTTATTATTTTTTGCACGCTTTTTACACGATGGTTCTGGTATCGTTTCATCTTGGTGGCTAGTTGGTAGCTATCTCTTACAAAGTACAGGCGAGTTATTGGTATCAGCTTTAGGGGTTGCTATGGTTGCTGAACTTGTTCCTGCGCATATTGTTGGCTTTGTGATGGGCATGTGGTTTTTAACATCTTCTATAGCCGGTTTTTTAGGGGCAACGGTCGCTTCCATGACCGCTTTACCAGAAAATGTTAAGCCAGGCATAGAGTCATTGTTAATTTATACAGATGCATTTGCGTATATTGGTGTAATCACCTTGGTAATTGGTGGCATTATGTGGCTGGTAGCATCGAAGTTAAATCAATATATGCATGAAGCGCCTGTCTTAACGTTATCTACTGCCATTTGAAGTCAATAAGTTAACAAACCTGCAAAAGAAAGTACTTATTTCTGCTAGGTATTATATATCCATACCTCGGCAGCAGTACTATCCTATTGCCTTAAAAAATAAGGCTAATTTTAAATTAAATTAACACATTCTTTACTTAAAGAGTACAAAATTTAACTTTATTCTTAATGTTTAGTTAAGGAAAGAACATTAACATAAGCCCATATATGACAAATCATGGGCTAGATTAGCTCTGAGTTTAGAGGTGTTTTATGAAAGGCGCAATTGAGCTAAGTAAAGTTACTCAAAACTATTTAGAGCAATTAAATTTAGGTGATTTTCCTACAATTAAAGATGGCAAAGTAGCAAGCAGTGACTTGTTAGAATGGCTTGCTAGAGAGCGTCAAGTAGACGCAAAGCAGCGATTTTTATTAGAATCTCTCTATGTTGCAATTCTTAAAGATCTAGATAAGGAATTGGGCGCGAAGAAAGATGACGACTCGAAGAAAAAGACGCCGTGGACTGCAAAAGCAAAATTTATTTTATTAGCTATTGCGGGTACTATTTTCTTTGGTTGTGAGGGGTTTGATGGTGTTACTGCTATATTAGGTGCGACGTCTTTGCCTGCTATAGCGACCTTTGCCATTGGTGTCGCTTTTTCTTTAATTTCGGTAGCAGTTTTCTATGCCTTTGATTTATTAGAAGTTTCAAAAAACCTTGGTGTCAATTATAAAAGTGCCCCTAAATTAGTTGACGCTTATCTTCAAAAAACTGAGTACATAAAATCAATTACTAAAACCCTACGAAATGATGTGCTGCAGAAAACAAATCTTGCTGAACTTGATGAAGAAATCAGTCTGCTGCAACTATTACAAAAAATGTATCAAGATTTAAATGGTGAGCGGCAAAAACTTAAAGCTTCGCAAAATAACCTATTTCTTAAAGCGGCTAAAGTAATTGCAGCGGGCATTACCGGCTCTATCTTTTTTAGTGGTGGCTTTTTTGCAGGGCAAACAGTGGCTTTAGCCATAGCAGGTTTAATAGGTGCCTCTGTTGTTCCTACTTTTTGGCCTATTATCGCTGCTAGCGTGTTTGTGGGTATTATGGCTTTCAGCGTTTATTGGTTTGTAGAGCGCCCGGGCGTTGAGAACTTAGTTGGTAAATGGTTTGGTTTAGATAAAGAAAAAATTGATGAGCTTTGCGATGATGAGGCAATTAAAAAAGAGAATGAAAAATTAAACAGTATTGAACAAATGCTTTTAGCTAGGCGAGGAGAGTTGGTAGAAAAACAGAAAATCCAACAAGAGCTTACTGAACTGAGGACTCAATGCCAGGAGTTGCAAGCTCAACTTGACCAGCGTACAGATAGAGAATCTTTGCCAAATGCTACAAATACATCTAGCTTGTCTGATGATGATTCTTATATCACTGCGCTAGAAAGTCCTTTGGATTCCCCTGAAATATTTCATTTCAGCCCAGACTCTTATGAAGATTTAACTGTTAAAAAACAAGATACCCATGAATTTAACCTGCAAGGTACGCAACAGGATGAGCAAGTGCAAGGTGGCCGATCAGGCGTTGAGCGTTACGGATTCTTTAATTTAAATAATTTATCAGCCACTGGATGTAAATCTCAAAGTTTAAAGATAAGTCAAAAAGTGCCAGCTAGTGATGATATTGCAGTTAGTATCTAACATTTAAATAATAGCTAAAGCTCTAATACTGATTTAACAAAAGGAACAGTAATTTTTCGCTGAGCAGCAAGGGATGCTTCATCAAGTTGATCCAATATTTTATAAAGAGAATGCATATTACGGGTACAGCGGTTTATCAAGAAAAGGGCAACGCTATCAGATAAATGGATTCCTCGTTGTTGGGCATGTTGTTTTAACGCTGTTATTTTTAACTCGTCAGTTAATTCATGAATTTGAATAACTAAGCCCCAACCAAGACGAGAGCGTAGATCAGGTAATTGAATACCTAGGGCTGTCGGTGTTTGTCTTCCAGCAATGAGAATGGTTTTACCATTTTCACGGATGCGATTATATAGATGAAAAATAGCTTCCTCCCAGGCTCTATCAGCGATTACCGCATCGATATCATCAAGCGCAATTAAATTTTGTTCTTCCATGCCTTCAATGCTATTTGGCCCCCACTCTTTTAATAAATTTAAAGGAAGGTAAACCGAATCATGCTTAATGGCATGACAACACGCTTGTAGAAGGTGTGATTTTCCACAACCACTCTCACCCCATAGATAAAGGAAGCGCTCGCCATTATCTTGTAGAAGATAATTGATTTGCTGTTGTAAAAATAAGTTATTATCCCAGCAAAAATTATTGAGGGTTGCTTGGTGATTTAATTGAATAGCAAGCGCTAATTGAGAGTTTATTTGCATATTGAGTATGCTTTTCTGCCCCATGTCCAAACGTAATCAAAGTAAGTTATCGCCGTGGTGACTGCAGTTAAAATAATTAAGCCATCAAAAATATAGGTGGGTATAAATTTAAGAAAGGCTAATTCAAACAAACACAGCGTAACTACCATCAGTTGTAACATTGTATTAAATTTACTTAGAATAGTCGGTTGAAAATAAATTTTTTTGGGCATAAACAAATACCACGCTATCACACCAAAAGAAATAGTTAAATCTCGAAAAAAGACTAAAAGAACTAGCCACCAAGGCAACGAGCCAATTAAAGCGAGTGAAATAAAACTGCTGGCAATTAACAGTTTATCCGCTAAAGGATCCATAAATGAGCCTAAAAGGCTTTGCCAATTATAATGCCTAGCTAGCCAACCATCTAAATTATCAGTAACACCAGCAATTATATATAAATAAAAGGCAATGGCGTAATCGTGAGTATAGAGAAACGTTAAAAAGGGTACTATTAATAGTAGGCGAAAAATGGTAAGTGCATTAGGTATATATTTTAGCATCATGTTTCTGGGTACATTTATTTAACATTTCACCTCATATAATAACGATAGTTATTATGTATTTTAAATTGCGTAAGGCGAGCTTGAATGCTTTATCTAGCGTATGTATTAAGCAATACTCGGTAGAAATCATTTAAGTGTATACAATACTATCGAAGCTGTCACCTTATTGAACTAAGTACTTGTAGCAGTTTGTAATTGTATAGGCCGATAATGCCAAACTAATAAAGTTAAAAAGCTGATGCTTGACAGTAAAATCATAAACGGCTTTATGTGTTCAATTGCCAATAAACTGCTTAACAAACTAAATAAAGCAGAGATATTAAATTGGCAGAAGAGTGAGAAAGCTAAGGCAATAGCCATTTGCTTAGGAAAGGGACGAACTGAGGCCGCTGTCGCTGAGGCAACTATGAAGCCTGTACCAAAATAATAAACCATCATTGGAAAAATAAAAGCCAGTTCGACAGTGGCGTTAAAATAATAAAGAATCCACATCAGGCAGGCAGTCGTTATAAAAAAGCGAATACCTATACTGACAAGAAAATCACTACGCCAATATTTTACCATGACGCCGCAAATTAAGGTGCCTACCACGTATAAAATAGACATGAGCGTTTTTATGTGGCCAAACGCGGTAATACTGTAATGAGCATTTTTAATTAAAATAAAGGGCGCACTGGTGTTAAATGCTGATTCTCCCGCCATCATTAGTGAAGAAATTAAAAGGTAACTTACGAAAAGTCTATTTTTAAAAACAAGTAACATGCTGTCTAACAAATTACTTTGATAGTGTGCCTTAGGTTTAGTTTCAGTAATACCATGGCAACAAAGAAATAATAGGAAGCTATAGCCCGCCATGGCGAAAAAAGCAACAGTCCAATTATAATAAGTATTAATAAAACTACCAAGTAAAGGTAGAAAACAAATAAATAGGCCGCTTAATGAAAAGAAAAAAGCAAATTGTTTTGTTGCCTGCTGCTCGTTTTGGCTATCATTAATCATTGCTCTACCGATAAGCACGGTGGCCCCTACACCTATTCCTTGTAAAAAGCGCCCCATTAAGAATAAATAAATTGTACTACTTAGCGCTGTAAATAGATTGGCTAGAGAATAAATCAACAAGCCTAAGATAAAAACAGGCTTTCTTCCTATGTATTCAGAAATATTACCCCAGGGAATGATACTTAGTGCTTTACCTAACAAAAAAATACTAATAGTAAGTTGAGCTATGCGTGCACTAACATGAAAATCAGCTGCTAATTTAGGCAAAGCAGGCGTAATTAAGTTAATACTAAAATTACCTAATGTCCAAGCTAACAGGATAATGACATAAGAACGTTTATTCATAATTAATTTATTTAAAGATAATTATTATTTACTCAATAACCATTAAATACTGTCATTCCTGTGTAGACGGGAATCCATACCTAACATCGGCATAATGCTAATGTTGAGCATGGATCTCCGCCTGCGCGGAGATGACAAGCTGGTTTTATTTAAGCTAATTCTATTTAATTCTAACTATTAGTTGCTCAACAAATACTGTCATTCCCGTGTAGACGGGAATCCATGCCTAACACTGGCATAATGCTAATGCTGAGCATGGATCTCCGCCTGCGCAGAAAGACAAATTAGGGCTTACGAAAACTGCGATTTCTTCATTAAAATATATTTTTTAATATCAATCATGCAGTTTATCTAAAATTCCTTATTAAGCACATGCTTGCCTCGGTTTTAAGGTTTTTCTTAAATTCTCGCTATTTTTTCCAGTAAAAAAATTACCGCATAGGCATATTAAAGCGATTACCGCATAAATGCAGGCAAGACAGCAAAATAAACTCTGTATAGAAAGATAACTTCCTAACCATCCTCCAAGGATAATGCCTATAAGATTACCAATCTTAGCAAACGCATTAGCCCACCCTATCGCTAGGCCTTGATGATGATAGCGATCACTTATTAAGCAAAATAAAGCAGGCAATAATGCTGCTAGAACAATGCCCCAAAGCAAACGAATGCTTGCTAGCACTATAAAATGTGTTGTAAAAAAGGCATGGCCAAGCATCATTAAACAGCCTAGAAAGCTATAAAAGAATAAATAAGATTTAATTTGAGCGGGCTCTTTACGGCACCTGTCGAATTGTTTACCACAATAATTAGAGCTTAGAAAGAGCCCGATAGCTGGCATTGAATAAAGTAATCCAATTAAGATAGCATTATCAGTCATAAAACTATTAACAGAAAGTACAAAAATTGGCTCAGGCAAAAATTTTATACATTGAGTTAATATAATTAATAAACCTAGGCCGCTTAGGTGAAAAAAGGAATTGGCAGTTAAAGGCTTTTTCTTGCTTTGAGTCGCTGGCTTCTTAGTAGCAGGTAATTTTTTTTGCAAAATTAATGTAGCAATTAAGCATAACGCCATAGCAATAAAAAATAAACCGGCAAAGTTAAGGCAACCTAATAAAGCCCCGCCTGTTATGCCTGCCGTACTTGTAGCTAGTGCTTTACTAAATTGCAAGCTTGCTAATTGCTCTGCCTTATTGTCATTTAAATCCATTGATAATACATACATTTGCATGGCCGCAATAAATCCAGCAAACCCACCCTGAATAACCCTAATGATTAAAACAGCGGTAATATCATTAGCCATCATCATTAATCCTTGGGTAAGAACTAATGTCCAAGCAGCCCGCATCAGCATTGGTTTATAGCCAAAGCGGTCAGCTGCCATTCCCCATAATGGGGCCATGATAATATTAGTAATCATAGGTAGGATAAATGCTAAGGCGCTGTACAATATAGCTGTATGGCCAGAAAACCCATGACTAGCAATAAATAAAGGTAAAAAAGGGTTGCTCATTTCTAAAGCAAGAAGCATCAGAAACTGACTAAATAAAAGCGTTCTTTGTAATGATTTAGACATCAAATGAGCTCAAAGGATTAGCAGTTAAAGTCAAATGATTATGCTTTTTGCTAGGCACAAGTCGCATTAGGAGCAAACTTTTATGTTGCCAAGGCTTTTGCAATAGATGCTGTTGATACCAATCTAAAACAGAAGGTTTAATTGCAGGCGCAAGGTTGCTTAATTCTGCTTGAATAGTATTAAACACAATGTGCCAAAGGCTAGCGGGTGTAAGATCCTTAAATTGACTTAAGCTATTAATCCAATAAGCTAAATTACTCTGTAAATTTCCATGAATAAATTTATTGCAAGTGTCTGCCAAATTAGAGGTAATGATGGTTGATTCAGGGTGTAAACTTGGCCGTGCTTTATCTTGAAAATCGGCATGATTACAAAGATAAATCCCACCCAAATCACGAATAATAAGCGATTTTGGTAGGTTATTTTCAAAAACAATAAGCGTATTTTGTTGATGTGCCTCTAGAGCTACACCATAGTGAAGGAGTAGGTGTAATTGTCCCTTAATGACACAGTGGCAATAATGCTTAAAGTATTGCTCTGGGTTAATACCACTGGCTCTAATAATGTCTAATAAAAGCGGTTCATTAGACAGAGGCGAATTAACAAATAATCCAGCCAAAGGAATAAGTTGCTGGTTATCTTGCACATATTGAAGTGGGCTTTCTCGTAAAATAAAGGCTAATTGTTTATGTAAACCTGATGCTAACGTAGGTTCCTGTAAATGCGCTCCAGCTAAGTCACGCGCTAAGAAAAGCGTGTCGTTATAATGCTGATGGGTCTTTAGTATTTGGGTGAGCCATGCAGATATAGCAGGTCCATTTTGAGCTGAAGCCGGTGAAACTGTTCGAGTCGCTGAGGTGGTATGTACTGCCATCGCAAGTTTTAAATGATTTAAATGTTGCGTAATCGGTATCATGGTCCTTAAGGACATTGAAGGCTGAGTTAGTTGATGATGTGGAATTAAAATTAATTGTTTTCTGTCAATCAATGATGCTAAAGGAATCTGTAGCTGATTACGCCATTGCCAAGGATGTACAGGAATAGGGTAAAAATCGTTAGGATTTAGCTGCTGAAGTTGTAACTTATGTTGCCAAGTCACATACTCTGCAGGAAAGAGACAAGACATTAATTCTAAATAAGTTTGATTAATAGAGTTAACCTGTATTTTTTCTTGATGTAATGCACACCAGTGTAAACTCACTTGGGCATTAAATTCAGGTGAATACTGCAAAACTTCTCGTCGGCTTAGCCCCATCTTAGCCCGAAAATTAGGATGATAAGGATGCCCTACACAGCTCCATTGCTCAAGAAAGGGAAGGGTGCTTTTTGAATCTTGTTGTTTAAGCCAGGCCCAGAAAGAAGAGGTACCTTGTAATTGCATGGCTAATTCTTTCTGCCAGCGCTGCCGATAAATTAAAGCCATTGCTTCATTAGCAATGGATTCATTTAATTCTTGTCGCAGTAAATCCCAACGATAAAATCGGCTCTCTGATTTAAGTATTTTTAATCGTAATTGGAGTTGGTCTATAAAATCAGATATATGATAACTATAAAGGGGTTTTTCAATTAACTTTTCTCTTAAAGCAGCCTGTTGTAATCGTACCAGACAATCTTGATGAGCCTTATCGATGACGTTATTGACTGCATGTGACGGCAAGCCAATGCCAATTTCAAAAAGAAGAAAGCGCAATTGATGACTTAATTCCTCGAATTGATTGTAGGCTAAGGCCATAGTCTTCTCCGCATAGAAATAATTAGTAAATGATAATCATTCTTAATTAGTGATATTCAATATAAATGATAATGATTATCATTTGCAAGAGAAAAATATTAAAAATAGTAAAGATATATAAATTATAGGTAAGGCTAGATTAAAAGAGGGTTTTGTAGGATTTAAGAGAGAAAATAAATTAGTTAATTTAGGATAAATAGTGGCGCGGTTGAAAAAGCTGGTTAATCAGCTTTTTCGCGATAGAGAACGACGGTATTACCAATCATTTGAATAAGCTCAGCGCCTACTTGCTGGCAAAGGTCAGCAGCCATTTTTTGCCGGTCTTCTTTTTCTGCGCCATTAATTTTAACTTTAATTAATTCATGCGCATTTAAGGCAACGTTTGTTTCTTCAGTAATGGCCGGTGTTAAGCCTTTAGCGCCTAATAAGACAACAGGCTTTAAGTGATGTGCTCTCGCTTTGAGTGCTTGTTTAAATGTGCTATCCACAGCAAAATCTCATTTAAATGTTAAATTATTGCACGTTTTGCTGGGAAACGATAGTAAATTTGAGTATTATATTAATAAGTTTATATTTATTACATGGTATGCCTCGTTCTAAAAGTAGTAATCGTTGGTTAAAGGAACATTTTGATGATGTTTTTGTCAAAAAAGCGCAGGCAGAGGGTTATCGTAGCCGCGCGGTTTACAAGTTAAAAGAAATTGATGAAAAAGAGCATCTTATTAAGCCAGGGATGACAATTGTGGATCTAGGAGCCGCGCCTGGCGGCTGGGCTCAATTTGTTGTGCAAAAAGTAAGAGGAAATGGAACAATTGTTGCTTTAGATTTATTGCCAATGGATGAATTACCAGGTGTCAACTTTATACAAGGTGATTTTCGAGAAGAAGATGTACTACAGCAGTTAATAAATTTGATACCAAAGAGAGGATTAGACTTGCTTTTATCAGATATGGCCCCAAATATGAGTGGATCGAGAATAGTTGATATTCCGAAAGCAATGTATTTAGCTGAGTTAGCTTTCGATTTTGGCGATACAATGCTTAAAACAGGAGGTGCTATGCTGATAAAGATTTTTCATGGTGTTGGGTTTGATAACCTTATTAAATTAGCACGGCAGAGATTTGATAAGGTGGTAATTCGTAAACCTATGGCATCTCGCTCACGCTCGCATGAAACCTATATGCTGGCGAAGGGCTATAATTTATAGTAACTTTATTGCTTAGCGTATAAATTCGCACATATCGAGGTTAATGCTTTGAACGACATGGTAAAAAATTTATTTCTATGGCTTGTTATAGCTATCGTGCTGGTGTCTGTATTTAGTAATTTTGGACCTCGGCATGGTACTACAGAAAAAATTCCTTATAGCCAGTTTTTAACAGAAATTGATCAGGGCATGATTAACTCTGTAACTATTGAAGATAATAAAGTTATCAGAGGAACAACAAAGAATAATCAGCGCTTTGTTACCTACATGCCAATGCAGGATACAGCCTTGCTAGGTCAGTTACTGCAAAATAAAGTAGAAGTGAGCGGGCAGGAAAAACCCCAAGAAAGTTTCTTACTGCATTTATTTATTAATTGGTTCCCAATGCTGTTGCTCATCGGCGTTTGGATATTCTTTATGCGGCAAATGCAAGGTGGCGGTGGCCGCGGCGCTATGTCATTTGGTCGTTCACGAGCACGATTATTAGGTGAAGATCAAGTTAAAGTAACGTTTGCTGATGTGGCGGGTGTTGATGAAGCAAAAGAGGAAGTGAAAGAGCTGGTTGATTTCTTACGCGATCCAAGTAAATTCCAAAACCTAGGCGGTAGAATTCCGCGAGGGGTATTGTTAGTAGGGCCTCCAGGTACAGGTAAAACATTATTAGCTAAAGCGGTTGCTGGTGAAGCGAAAGTACCCTTCTTTACTATCTCAGGCTCAGACTTTGTGGAAATGTTTGTTGGCGTGGGCGCTTCGCGTGTGCGTGATATGTTTGAGCAGGCAAAAAAACAAGCGCCTTGTATTATTTTTATCGATGAAATAGATGCTGTAGGGCGACATCGTGGTGCCGGCCTTGGTGGTGGGCATGATGAGCGGGAGCAAACGCTTAATCAATTGCTAGTCGAAATGGATGGTTTTGAAGGTAATGACGGCGTCATTGTAGTGGCTGCTACGAATAGACCGGATGTCCTTGATCCTGCTTTATTGCGCCCAGGACGTTTTGATAGACAAGTAGTGGTCCCTTTGCCAGACATTCGCGGCCGAGAGCAGATCCTTAAAGTTCATTTAAGTAAAGTTCCTGTTGATAAACAAGTTGAAGTACTGCCTATTGCACGGGGTACGCCTGGTTTCTCAGGAGCAGATTTAGCAAACTTAGTTAATGAAGCTGCCCTATTTGCAGCGCGTGCTAACAAGCGAAAGGTTAGCCTAGTTGAACTTGATAAAGCTAAAGATAAAATCATGATGGGCGCTGAGCGTCGTTCTATGGTTATGGATGAAAATGAGAAAAAATTAACAGCCTATCATGAAGCAGGCCATGCTATTGTAGGTTTATCTGTTCCAGAGCATGACCCGGTATATAAAGTGACTATTATTCCTCGAGGGCGCGCACTTGGGGTGACTATGTTTTTGCCTGAGCAAGATCGTTATAGCCATAGTAAGCGTCGTTTAGAAAGTCAGTTATCAAGTCTATTTGGTGGTCGTATTGCTGAGGAGTTGATTTTTGGCGCTGAAAATGTGACCACAGGCGCGTCAAACGATATTATGCGCTCTACAGAAATTGCGCGTAAGATGGTAACAAGCTGGGGCTTATCAGGTTTAGGCCCGTTGACCTTTGGCGAAGAGGAAGGCGAAGTATTCCTTGGTCGCAGCGTCAGCCATAATAAAGAAATTTCGGATAAGACTGCTCAGCTCATTGATGAGGAAGTAAATGAAATTATTACTAGAAATTATCAACGTGCTAAAGATATTTTGGTGGCTAAAATGGATATCTTACACTTAATGGCAGAAGCACTAATTAAATATGAGACAATTGATACTAAGCAAATCAATGAAATTATGTCAGGTAAACCACCATCTCCTCCAGATGATTGGGAATCCCTTAAATCGTTAGATTCAGATAATAACTCTAAACCTACTACTAAAGTAATCAATGGTAAACCTGTAGATAGGCCTGCTGAGGAACATTAAGTATTTTCTCAAAAGGCTTTGTCTGCGCAAATGGAGCAGATTTTATCGCTCTATTAGTTAAACCATTTTTTATTAAATATGTATTTTGACAATTAACCCCAAACGCTCTCTATACTCCGCGCTTTATGAGCGGGGCATAGAGAGAATAACCCGAATGTCAACAGACTCTAATACCGCAGGCGCACATATAAGGTTGGGCATGAATAGTCAACAGTTTAAAAATTGGTGTCAACAAATCAATTCAAAATCGGTGCTATATCACTCGCCCTTAATCATGGGAATTATTAATGTTACGCCTGATTCTTTCTCAGATGGTGGATGTTATCTTAATTGTGAGCAGGCCTTAGCTTATGCTCGCCAATTAATTGTTGCAGGAGCTGATATTCTTGATATTGGGGGAGAATCCTCTAGGCCCGGCGCAAAGCCTATAAGCAGTGATGAGGAGATAGCCAGAGTTATCCCTTTAATTGAGCAGTTACGCCAAGAAACAGATTGTTGTATCTCCATAGATACAACAAAAGCAGCAGTTATGGAAGCTGCAATAGACGCAGGCGCTGATATCATTAATGATATTAGTGGCTTACGAGATGAGGCAGCGCTTCATGTTGCTGCTAAGTTACAAACACCTGTATGCCTGATGCATATGAAAGGTATTCCAGAAACAATGCAAGTGGCGCCAATTAGCTATGATGATATAACTAGAGAAATTAATGAATTTTTTCAAAGTCAAATTGCCCGCTGCTTAAAAGTAGGAATAAAAAAAGAACATATTATCCTTGATCCGGGTTTTGGTTTTGGCAAATCTATTGAGCATAATTTACAAATTGTTAATAATTTAGGGCAGTTTAAGCAACATCAATTACCCTTAATGTTAGGGGTCTCAAGAAAAAGTACAATCGGGGCTATCTTAAATAAAGAGGTAAATGAGCGAATGATTGGCGGCATTGCAATAAATATAGTTGCCAGTTTAAAAGGGGTCGATATAATCAGAACCCACGATGTAGAGGAAACAAAGCAAGCATTACTTATGCTAAAAGCGATTATGCAAGTTAATAATAATTTTAAAAAGGTAGTTATGGAATGAGCCAACGTAAATATTTTGGTACTGACGGTATTCGTGGGCAAGTAGGGATATCAACTATTAATCCTGAATTTGTCTTAAAGCTAGGTTGGGCGGTAGGCCGTATACTTGCTGATGGATATCGAAATAAAGTTATCATTGGAAAAGATACCCGGATTTCAGGATACATGCTAGAGTCAGCACTAGAAGCAGGCCTATCCGCTGCGGGCGTAGATGTTAACTTATTAGGCCCTATGCCTACGCCGGCTGTGGCTTATTTAACGCAAACATTACGTGCTAGTGCTGGTATTGTTATCAGTGCCTCACATAATCTTTTTGAAGACAATGGTATTAAGTTTTTTTCTTCTGATGGTAGCAAATTACCTGATCATATTGAGCAAGCCATTGAAGATGAAATAGAAAAACCGCTAAAAATTGTTTCTTCTGGAAATTTAGGTAAAGCAAAACGGATTAGTGATGCTCCTGGGCGGTATATAGAGTTTTGCAAATCATCTATCTCCTCTTTAACCCGCCTAACAGGCATTAAATTGGTGGTTGATTGCGCTAATGGCGCTACTTATCATATTGCACCTAATGTGTTTAACGAATTAGGCGCAGAAGTAATTGCTATTTTTGATGAGCCTGACGGCTTTAATATTAATAAGCAATGTGGTTCAACATCTCCTGAAAATCTTAGGCAACACGTTTTACGGTACGGCGCTGATTTAGGTGTTGCACTAGATGGGGACGGCGATAGAGTTATTTTAGTCGATGCTGCCGGTAATGTAGTTGATGGCGATCAAATACTTTATATTCTTGCCAAAGACAGACAGCAGCGTCAAATATTGCAAGGCGGTATTGTTGGTACGTTAATGAGTAATTATGGGCTTGAAAAGGCGCTGGCTGCTTTAGATATCCCTTTTAAAAGAGCAAAAGTAGGTGATCGCTATGTGCTTGAATCGCTTAAAGCAATGAATTGGCAAATTGGTGGTGAAACATCAGGGCATATCGTTTGTTTAGACAAAACAACCACGGGTGATGGTATTATTGCTGCCTTACAAGTCTTAGCTTGTATGATCATGCATGGAAAGACCTTAGAAGAGTTAGCGCATGGAGTTGAGCTATTTCCGCAGGTTTTATTAAATATTAAAACACCAAACGCAATTACATTAGTTAAAAATAAACAAGTCACTGATTTAGTAGATAACTTAACAAAAGAGCTAGATCAAACAGGCAGAGTATTGTTACGTCCTTCCGGCACGGAACCTCTATTACGCGTTATGGTTGAAGGTGAAGATAAGGAAATGGTTACGCGTTATGCTGAGCAATTAAAAGATGAGATTATGCAAATAGACTTAAATTATTAATTTAATTGTTTAGTTAACGTGACTAACATCTTCTTAAATCGTTTCTTATTGCTGAATAACCTTATTCATTAACTTTCAAAAGGATAGTTAGATAAATTTATTCCATCTATTAAAGCAGATGATTGACGTGTGCTTAATCTTTAAGGTATATTGGCGGCCGTTTATTATGGGGTGTAAATGAGGCAGAAAATTATAGCTGGTAATTGGAAAATGAATGGCCAATTAACGTCGATTGAGGCGCTGCTAAATGAGCTGCTCCAACTATGGCCAAGCTCAATGACTGCAGAATGTATTATTATGCCACCGGCTATTTATTTACCTTTGGTCAGCACTCATTTAAGTAAAAGTGCTATTCATTGGGGCGCTCAGAATGTATATCCCAAAGATTTTGGTGCTTACACAGGTGAGTTGTCTGGCCCAATGTTAAAAGATTATGGATGTAATTATATTCTAGTTGGTCACTCGGAACGCCGAACCCTATTTAACGAAGATGAAAAATTTGTTGCAGATAAATTCCACCATGTAAAAGATCATGGTATGATACCGGTCTTATGCGTGGGGGAGACGCTAAAAGAGCGTGAAGAAGGTGAAACAGAGCATGTCTTAGCTAAGCAATTATGCGCTATAGCAGAAAGAGATGCACGTGCTTTTAGTCATTGCGTTGTCGCTTATGAGCCGGTTTGGGCAATTGGTACAGGGCATACCGCTTCTCCTGAGCAAGCTCAGTTGGCACATACAACAATTAGGTCTATCATTGCTAAATTTAGCAATGCGGATGCGGCTACAGTCCCGCTTCTTTATGGTGGGAGCGTGAATGAAAAAAACGCAGAAGCATTATTCGCTATGCCTGATGTTGATGGGGGGTTGATTGGCGGTGCATCACTGAATGCACGGCAGTTTGTGGAAATTATTAAATGTATCAACTAATCTTAATGATTCACGTATTAGTGTCACTTGTTCTAATTGGCCTTGTACTAATACAGCATGGCAAAGGTGCCGATATAGGCGCAGCCTTTGGGTCTGGTGCTTCAAACACTGTGTTTGGAAGCCAAGGCACAGGAAGCTTTTTATTTAAATTAACAGGTGGATTAGCTCTAACCTTTTTTATAACAAGCTTAACTTTATCTTACCTTGTTTCAACGCAGTATCAAAAAGCGGCGCAACAAGCAATACCTCAACAAACCAGTGTACCGGAAACTAAAATTCCTGTGCCGGTTGATAGCAGCAAAGGAAAACAATAATTACATGCCGAAGTGGTGGAATTGGTAGACACGCCGTCTTGAGGGGGCGGTGGCGTAAAGCTGTGCCGGTTCGAGTCCGGCCTTCGGCACCAATCTTAAGCGAAATGAAACTATGCTATCACAATATTTACCAATACTTATTTTTATTGTTATTGCAATAGGTTTAGGCGTGGCCTTATTTTCTGTTGGTGCGCTGCTTTCTAAGCACAACCCAGACTCAGCTAAAAATGCCCCTTATGAATGTGGATTTAACGCATTTGAAAGTTCGCATATACCTTTTGATGTGAGATTTTATTTAGTTGCTATACTATTTATTATATTCGACTTAGAAACAGCCTTTTTCTTTCCATGGGCATTAGTTTTAAGAAAGATTGGCTGGTTTGGTTTTTCGGCAATGATGATTTTTCTTGGCTTATTAGTAATAGGCTTTATATATGAATGGAAGCGGGGTGCTCTTGAGTGGGAATAGACACCTTTCGAAACCTTTCTTTGGCTTTATACTAAGTTAATTGTATTTGCATCCTCTTTTATCTGCTTATAAATTGCAGTATTTATGCAAATGAGGCATAGTTTAAACCTAAATTAACTGGCTTCGAAACCCATATTTAGAGTGAGCATAATTACGAAATAAGATTTTTCTAGAGGCTTCTATGGCAGCTGCAGAATTGCAAAAAAAAGGCTTTATCACTACTTCGATTGATCAAGTAGTAGGGTGGGCACGTAGTGGTTCAATGTGGCCAATGACATTTGGTCTGGCCTGTTGTGCTGTGGAAATGATGCATGTTGGTGCTTCTCGCTATGATTTAGACCGTTTTGGTATAATTTTCAGACCTAGTCCGCGCCAATCAGACGTAATGATTGTTGCTGGTACATTATGTAATAAGATGGCGCCAGCTTTGCGTAGGGTTTATGATCAAATGCCTGAGCCTAGATGGGTTATTTCTATGGGTTCCTGTGCGAATGGTGGTGGTTACTATCACTACTCTTATTCAGTTGTCCGCGGCTGTGACAGAATTGTACCTGTAGATGTTTATGTACCCGGATGCCCGCCTACAGCAGAAGCACTTTTATATGGCATAATCCAGCTTCAAAACAAAATTAGGCATAAATCTGTAATTGAAGTTTAGATTAGGATAGTAAAATCAGATGACAAAATTAGCAACGTTGGCGGAAAATATTAAAAGGGAATTAGAGGATAAAATAGCTTCAATTTCCCTAGAATTTGGTGAAATTACGCTAGAAGCAGATGTAGCTAACCTTAAATTTGTCCTAAGCAGCTTAAAAACAAATGAATTATTTGCATTTGATGAGCTTATGGATCTATGCGCTGTGGACTATCTGCATTATGGCTTATATGACTGGGAAACTCACGAAGCAACCGAATATGGTTTTTCTCGAGGTGTAGAGCGATTTGAATCAAGAGCATACATTATGGATAAACCTAGATTTGCCGTGGTTTATCATTTACTTTCAACATCACTCAATCATCGTGTTCGCTTAAAAGTTTTTGTAGATGAGCAGTATTTAGTTGTTCCTTCAGTACATGATATATGGAAAGGGGCAAATTGGTTTGAGCGTGAAGCCTATGATTTATATGGTATTTTATTTGAAAATCATCCCGACTTAAGGCGCATCCTTACTGATTATGGTTTTATTGGTCACCCATTTAGAAAAGATTTTCCACTTAGCGGTCATGTACAAATGCGTTATGATGCCCATACGCAAAAAGTGATTTATGAGCCTGTTGACCTTGAGCCACGTGTTCTTGTTCCTAAGGTAATACGTAATGATAATCGCTATTATGATGTAAAAGGGGTGGTTAATGATTGAACTTAAAAATTATACGCTCAATTTTGGGCCACAACATCCTGCTGCGCATGGCGTTTTACGTTTGGTTTTAGAGTTAGAAGGTGAAACTATCGTACGTGCTGACCCGCATATTGGTCTATTGCATCGCGCTACAGAAAAACTTGCTGAGACTAAACCATATTTACAGAATATTGGTTACATGGACAGATTAGATTACGTCTCAATGATGTGTAATGAACATGGTTATATTCTGGCGATTGAAAAATTGCTAGGGGTCGAGCCTCCTATACGGGCACAATATATTCGCACTATGTATGACGAGGTAACAAGAATATTAAATCACTTGTTATGGGTTGGTGCAAATGCACTAGATATCGGCGCTATGTCGGTCTTTTTATATTGTTTCCGTGAAAGAGAAGATTTATTTGATTGTTATGAAGCTGTATCAGGTGCACGTATGCATGCCAAATACTATCGACCTGGTGGGGTTGCTCGTGATTTACCGGATTCAATGCCAAAATATAAGCCTTCTCGTTGGCATAGTGAACGAGAAGTAGACAAAATGAATGAGGAACGGGAAGGTAGTTTATTAGACTTCCTATGGGCTTTTACTGAACGCTTTCCTAAGCGTGTAGATGAGTATGAAGCACTATTAACTGACAATCGAATTTGGAAGCAACGCACAGTTGATATAGGTATTGTTTCTCCTGAGGATGCAAAACAATGGGGTTTTACTGGCCCAATGTTAAGAGGTTCAGGCGTTGCTTGGGATTTACGTAAAAAACAACCGTATGCTGCTTATGATAAAGTAGACTTTGATATTCCTATAGGTAAAACGGGCGATTGCTACGATCGTTATTTAGTGCGAATTGAAGAGCTTCGCCAATCAAATCGTATTATACGGCAATGCATAGAATGGTTAAAAGCAAACCCAGGCCCTGTGCGAGTGAACGATCACAAGATAACGCCGCCAAAACGAGCTGAAATGAAGCATGATATGGAGGCCTTAATTCACCATTTTAAACTCTTTACCGAGGGTTTTTGTTTGCCTCAGGGCGAAGTTTATGCAGCAGTGGAAGCACCTAAGGGCGAGTTTGGGGTTTATTTAGTATCAGATGGGGCTAATAAGCCTTACCGTATAAAAATTCGAGCGCCTGGATTTACCCATTTGTCGGCTTATGACGAAATGGTAAGAGGTCACCTATTAGCAGACGGCGTAGCAATTTTAGCAAGCCAAGATATTGTATTTGGTGAGATAGATCGATAATTAAAGTCTGTAAGTTTAAGTTTTAATAGTATAAAAGTAGAAAGGTAAAACTAATTTCTAGTAAAGGCATTTGCATTTAAATAGTTAATGTTTGTGTTCAGCTCAAATGATTCGAGCTAGCTCGATAAGTTAAGTCATTTTGATTTTTAAATATGAGCTATGTACTAAGGAATTTAATAAGAAAATTGCCAAGAGCTTTTTATACAAAAAATTGGAAATTAACTGTAGTGTTTAATATTGGCTTAAGTAGCCAACCACTAAGTTAACTATTTTTAAGGTTAAAGTATGTCTCAGAATTCAGCAAAATTACTTTGTCAGCTTTTAACTCCTGAGCGAATAGCAGAAATTGATAGTTGGATCGCTAAGTATCCTCCTGATGAAAAGCAATCTGCCGTGATGAGTGCGTTACATATTGTGCAAGATCAGCATGGCTATTTGACGCCGGAGTTAATGGATGCTGTTGCTGATTATTTAGATATGCCTGCTATTGCAGTTTATGAAGTTGCTACGTTTTATACAATGTATGAACATAAGCCTACTGCACGCAATATAGTTAATGTCTGCACTAATATCTCTTGTCAGTTAAGGGGTTCTGCTGATGTTGTAGATTATTTGCAAAAAAAGCTTGGCATAAACTTAGGCCAAGTGACGCCAGATAAACGCTTTACTATTCGCTCCGTGGAATGCTTAGGTGCTTGTATAAATGCGCCCATGATGCAAATTAATAAAGATTATCACGAAAACTTGACCAACGATAAAATTGATCAAGTTTTAGAACAATATTCGTGAATGAGGTCGTAGCTATGATTCAACTAAATCAAGTGTGTTACCGAACGCTTCATCTTAAAGAGCCATGGACGCTAAAATCCTATGAAAGCTTAGGTGGATATAGCGCTTGGAGGCGTATCTTAGCTGAGCAAACTCCGCCTCAACAAATTATTGATGAATTAAAAACATCGGCGTTGCGAGGTCGAGGTGGTGCAGGATTCCCTACAGGGCTTAAGTGGAGCTTTATGAACCGCAATGCGCCTATACAAAAGTATGTGGTTTGTAATTCTGACGAAGGTGAGCCAGGTACCTGTAAAGATAGAGATATTCTTCTTTATAACCCGCATCAATTAATCGAAGGTATGGCTATTGCAGGTTATGTCATGGGAGCCACAGTTGGTTATAATTACATTCGCGGCGAATTTTGGTTGCCTTTTCAACACTGTGAGCTTGCTTTAAAAGAAGCCTATGAGGCTGGTTTGCTAGGCAAAAATATCCTAGGCAGCGGCGTTGATTTTGATTTGTATAATCATTTGGGTGCTGGCGCTTATATATGTGGTGAAGAGACGGCCTTGCTAAATTCGCTTGAAGGCCGTAAAGGCTTTCCACGCTTTAAACCACCTTTTCCTGCTAATTATGGTTTGTATGGTAAACCGACCACAATCAACAATACCGAAACATTTGCTTCGGTTCCCGTTATCTTAGAAAAGGGTGGCGAGTGGTTTTTAAAATTAGGCAAACCAAATAATGGTGGCACTAAATGCTTTAGTGTGAGCGGGCATGTTAATAAGCCTGGAAACTTTGAAATTCCACTAGGTACACCTTTTCAAACATTGTTAGAGCTAGCAGGTGGTATGCTTAATGGTAATCGCATTAAAGCAGTCATTCCTGGCGGCACATCCATGAAAGTATTACCAGGGGATGTTATGATGGGGCTTGACATGGATTACGACTCAATCCAGAAAGCAGGCTCAGGGCTAGGTTCAGGCGCTGTTATTATTATGGATGAAACCACGTGCATGGTTGATGCCCTCTATCGCATTTCTGAATTTTATATGGATGAATCATGTGGCCAGTGTACTCCTTGTCGAGAAGGGACTGGTTGGATGGTTCGTTTAATTCATCGGATTCGACATGGCCATGGTGAGCCTGGGGATATCGAGAAATTAGTTAATGTTGCTGATAAGATTGAAGGTCGTACGATTTGTGCATTAGGTGAAGCAGCGGCTTGGCCTGTACAAAGCTTTGTGAAGCATTTTTATCAAGAGTTTGATTACTTCATTAAGCATAAACGCTCAATCATTGCAGCATAATTGATAAGGTTTAAGAATGGCTACTATTGAAATTGACGGAAAAACGCTAGAAGCGGAAAACGGTAAAATGATTATTGAGGTTGCCGATGATGCAGGCATTTATATTCCTCGTTTTTGCTACCATAAAAAATTGTCAGTAGCTGCAAACTGTCGGATGTGTTTAGTTGAAGTAGAAAATGGCCGCAAGCCAGTTCCGGCTTGTGCTACACCTATTACCAATGGCATGAAGGTATTTACTAAATCACCTGAAGCAGTTCGTTCGCAGCAGGCGGTGATGGAGTTTTTGTTAATTAATCATCCACTTGATTGCCCTATTTGCGATCAAGGCGGTGAATGTGAGCTACAAGATATTTCACTAGGCTTTGGTTATTCGAATTCAGAGTATGAAGAAAGTAAACGTGCTGTGGTTGATGATGACTTAGGTACTTTAATTGCAACTGAAATGACGCGTTGTATTCATTGTACGCGTTGTGTGCGTTTTGGTACTGAGATAGCTGGTGTTCGTGAGCTTGGTGCCTTAGGGCGCGGCGAAAAAATGCAAATTGGCACTTACATTAACCATAGTATGACGTCTGAAGTATCGGGAAATGTCATTGATTTGTGCCCCGTAGGTGCTCTAACTTCTAAACCCTATCGCTTTACAGCTCGTCCTTGGGAGTTAACTCAACATGATAGTGTCGCGCCACATGACTGTCTAGGTTCAAACGTACACGTACATGTAAGAAATAATCATTTAATGCGGGTTGTCCCTAAAGAAAATGAGCAAATTAATGAAATGTGGATTTCGGATAGGGATCGATTTAGCTATTTAGGATTACTGAGTCCCAATCGCGCAGCTCGGCCTTTAATCAAAAGAAATGGCCAATGGGAAGAGGTTGATTGGCCAACTGCCTTAAAATTTACCGCCGATGGTATTAGTCGCATTATAAAGCAACATGGCGCTGAGCAATTTGCCGCATTTGCATCACCTTCTGCTACCTTAGAAGAAGCTTATCTTCTACAAAAGTTAATGCGAGCATTAGGGGTTAATAATTTAGATCACAGAATTCATCAAACT
Organism: Legionella beliardensis; assembly: GCF_900452395.1. Lineage (NCBI taxonomy): Bacteria > Pseudomonadati > Pseudomonadota > Gammaproteobacteria > Legionellales > Legionellaceae > Legionella > Legionella beliardensis. Next base: position 2,991,184 of record NZ_UGNV01000001.1, on the reverse strand, counting down.
GATTTTCGCGACCAAGAGCAATTACCCGTGTTGATGAACAATACATTGCCCTATGCTGAGCTTGAAAAGCAAGCACATATATTATTAATAGGCTGCAATGTTAATCGTGAAGTACCGCTAGCATTAACTCGTATTTACAAAGCTCAACAGGATGGTGCGAAAGTTTACTCGATTAATCCAGTGGATTATGATTTTCCTTTTGATACTGAAGTTAAAGAGGTTATTTCACCTTTAGAAATACCACAGCAAATCGCTAAATTAATACTTGCAGTATCACCTAAGGCTTCGTCTCATTCTAATGAGTTAAAGCGCTTATTGATAGGTCTTGAGCCTGATGAAAGTTCACAGATTCTTGCAGATGCTTTAAAGCAACCTAAATCAGTGATTGTATTAGGCGCGCTTGCAGAAAATCACCCCCATGCAGCATTAATAAGGACATTAATTTATAATTTAGAGCAATTAACTGGGGTTAAAGTCATACAATTCACAACAGGTGCCAATGCAAAAGGCGCTCATCTAGCAGGCATGTTGCCACATCGGGGCGCAGCTGGTAAGTCAATAGAGCATCCTGGTCTAGATATTCAGTCTGCTTTAGATAATAAGCTTAAGGGGTACTTTTTACTTGGCCTTGAGCCTAGTTTTGATTTTGAAAATTCCTACGGCGCTCGTCAGTCTATGCTCGGAGCTGAATTTGTTGTGATGTTGTCAGCATTTAATAATGAATCGATGCGAGATTACGCAAATGTTATACTGCCTGTGGCGCCCTATACCGAAACATCAGGTACCTACATCAATATTGATAACACATGGCAGTCAGTGCAAGGTTCCTATAAGCCTTTTGCCGAAGCAAGACCTGCTTGGAAGGTATTGCGGGTTTTAGGCAATTTACTGCATTGCGATGAGTTTGAATACACATCGTCTGAGGAAGTACTTACAGAAGTGAAGTCAGCATTTAATATGATGAGTGAAATAAAGTATCAGCCTTATTATCCTGAATCCTTACCAGTGTTAAATCAACAATTAGTTAGGGTTGGAGAATGGCCACTTTACCGTATTGATTCTATTGTACGTCATGCAGAGGAGTTACAAGTATGTGCTGCAGCAGACGTTGCTTGTATAAGAATGCACCCCGATACAGCAAATCGTTTGAAATTAGATGATGTTGCTACTGTTTCTCAAGGAAATATTGAGATAACATTGCCACTTAAACGCGATGAACGAATAGCTTTAGAAGTAGTATGGGTCACAAATGCAATGCCTGAGACAGCAGATTTAGGTCATTCATTTGCAGCAATCACTATTAAGCGCTAAATAGGTAAGAATAAACTATGCTTCATGATATTAGCATTTTGCTTTGGATTATTATTAAAATCCTAGTTATTGTAATACCACTATTGATTGTTGTGGCTTATTTAACTTATGCAGAGCGAAAAGTTATTGGTTATATCCAAGCGCGAGTTGGGCCTAATCGAGTTGGTTTCAAAGGTTTATTACAACCCTTTGCGGATTTAATTAAACTGCTTCATAAAGAAATTATTGTCCCAAATAAGTCTAATAAATACTTATTTATTGTTGCTCCCTTATTTGCATTGGCACCCGCACTTGCTGGATGGGCTGTAATACCTTTTAGTCAAGGTATTGTTTTATCTAATATCAATGCTGGTGTTTTACTTATTTTTACTTTAAGTTCTTTGGCTGTTTATGGCGTATTGATTGCAGGTTGGGCATCGAATTCTAAGTATGCTATGTTTGGTTCATTACGAAGTGCCGCCCAAACAGTGTCTTATGAAATCGCGATGGGTTTCGCATTCGTAGGTGTATTGCTTGCCGCAGGCAGTATGAATTTATCGGATATTGTCCTCTCGCAGCGGGGAGGCATTTGGCATTGGTGGTTTGTGCCTTTATTTCCTCTTTTTGTTATATTTTGGATAGCAGCGCTCGCAGAAACTAATCGTGCACCTTTCGATTTAGCGGAAGGGGAATCAGAAATTGTGGCTGGATTCCATGTTGAGTATTCTGGTATTGGCTTTATGCTCTTTTTCTTATCAGAATATGCAAGCATGGTTTTAATTTCAACTGTGATTTCGCTGTTATTTTTAGGTGGTTGGTTATCGCCTTTTGAAGGTATTCCTGTGTTGGGTGATATTTTCTTTGTTGTGCCTGGGTTTGTGTGGCTATTACTAAAAATTTCTTTCTTCTTATTTGCCTATTTATGGATACGTGCCACGCTTCCTCGCTATCGATATGATCAATTAATGCGTTTGGGCTGGAAAGTTTTAATTCCGGTAACTATCGTTTGGGTTATTGTTACTGCTTTAATGGTATTGGCACAGCTAAAACCGTGGTTTAATTAGTAACTGAGTAAATTAATGAAAAATATATACCGAACTATAAGACACTATTTGCGAAGCTTTCTCCTAATAGATATTTTGGCAGGCTTAAAATTAACAGGAAGGCACTTTTTAAAGAAAAAAGTTACTGTTCAATTTCCGGAAGAAGCAACCCCAGTATCGCCTCGTTTTCGTGGTCATATGCTAGCGTTGCGACGTTACCCTAATGGGGAAGAGCGCTGTATAGCGTGCAAGTTATGTGAGGCAGTTTGCCCAGCACTTGCTATTACTATTGAATCTGAAGAGCGTGCTGATGGCTCTCGGCGTACAACTCGCTATGATATAGATGCCTTCAAATGTATCTATTGTGGTTTATGTGAAGAATCTTGCCCAGTAGATTCAATCGTCTTAACGCCTATACAGCATTATCACATTAGTGAGCGTGGGCAAAATATTATGACAAAAGAAAAGCTTTTAGCAGTGGGCGATTTAATGGAAAAACGATTAGCAGCTGATCGTGAAGCTGATAAAGATTGGCGATAATGGGGTTGTGATGAGTAATTTATTAATTCAGGTCATTTTTTACATTTTTGCGGGGTTAGCATTACTCTCAGCGATTATGGTTATTACGCAAAACAACCCGGTTCGTTGTGTTTTGTTTTTAGTAGCTACTTTTTTCGCAAGCTCTGTGCTTTGGATTTTACTTAGAGCAGAGTTTCTAGCTTTAATCTTGGTGCTAGTTTATGTTGGTGCTGTCATGACCTTATTTTTATTTGTGGTTATGATGTTGAATATTGATACAGAGTCTTTAAAATCGCATTTTGCTCGGTATTTACCATTTGGCATGATTTTAGTGGCGTTACTTGTTGGCTTATTGTTAGTTGCTGTACCTGATAATTGGTTTACGAGAGGCGTTGAGCAAGCACTTGCTACGCCACAAGTTATTGATTTACATGATGCAGCGGATGTATCAGCATTGGAAAAGCGGCCTTCAAATACAGAACAAATAGGTATGGTTCTTTATACAGATTATATTTTGGCTTTTGAATTAGCGGCAGTACTGTTATTGGTCGCCATTATTTCAGCCATTACTTTGGCACACCGTGGCATTGTACGTTCAAAAAGGCAGGATATTAAAAAACAAATTATGACTCGGCGTGAAGATAGAGTTAGTCTTATTTCGCTAAAATCTGAAAAATAAGTACCAGGAAAATTCATGATACCAGTTAATCACTATCTAATCTTAGCTGCCCTTTTATTCGGTCTAAGTTTAGTCGGCATTATGCTAAATCGAAAGAATATTATTTTATTACTTGTCTGTGTTGAGCTTATGCTTTTAGCAGTTAATACAAATTTCATCGCTTTTTCACATTACTATGGTGAAGTCACTGGACAAGTGTTTGTTTTCTTTATTTTAACGGTTGCTGCTGCTGAGGCTGCAATTGGTTTAGCTATTGTGGTGTTGCTCTATCGAAATCGCGGCAACATTGATGTTGATAAAATGAATCATTTAAAAGGTTAATAACGTGCATATTCAACAGCTATGTCTTTTACTTGTTCTTGCTCCGCTTATTGGCTCGATTATTTCTGGATTTTTTCGTAATCAAATTGGTCGGGTTGGGGCTCATAGTGTAACTATTGCCCTAGTAGGGCTGTCTTTTGTTTTATCGGTTATTGTAGCGACAGACATTTTTACAGGTGACGCAGCTGATTTAAATGTTAATTTATATACCTGGGCAAGTGGAGGTACACTTTTTCCTTATTCGTTTCATATTGGCTTTCTTATTGACCCCTTAACCGCGGTAATGCTAGTTGTTGTAACCTTTGTTTCGTTGCTTGTGCATATTTATAGTATTGGCTATATGGCTGATGATGATGGGTATCAACGTTTTTTTAGCTACATTTCTCTTTTCACTTTCATGATGCTAATGTTAGTGACAGCTAATAATTTTCTACAGCTCTTTTTTGGTTGGGAGGGCGTAGGCCTTGTGTCTTATTTGCTTATTGGTTTTTGGTATACCAAAGAATCAGCACTTGAAGGTAATTTAAAAGCTTTCTTAGTCAATCGTGTAGGCGATTTTGGGTTTATTTTAGGAATAGGTTTAATTCTTGCTTATACAGGTAGCCTTGATTATGACACTGTTTTTAGAAGCGCACAGTTTCTAGCAGGTCAATCCATTCAGCTTTATAGCGGTTACAGTTGGTCGTTATTAACCGTAATATGTATTTTATTATTTATTGGTGCTATGGGTAAGTCAGCACAGGTGCCCTTACATGTTTGGTTACCAGAATCAATGGAAGGTCCTACGCCAATCTCTGCTTTGATCCATGCGGCTACTATGGTGACAGCAGGGGTATTTATGGTTGCTCGTATTTCACCAATGATTGAATTCTCGAATACAGCGCTAAGTTTTGTTCTAGTTATTGGGGCTACTGGCGCATTGTTTACTGGAATTCTGGCGTTAGTTATGAATGATATTAAGCGAGTTGTCGCTTACTCTACTTTGTCACAGCTAGGCTATATGATGGTGGCTATGGGTGCTTCAGCCTACAGTGCTGGCATATTCCACCTATTAACTCATGCTTGTTTCAAAGCATTATTATTTTTAGGTGCAGGCTCTGTCATTATTGGCATGCATCATGAGCAAGATATGCGTAAAATGGGTGGCTTATGGCGTAAAATGCCAATCACTTATGTTACTTTTATTATTGGTAGCCTTGCTTTGTGTGCTGTGCCACCTTTTGCTGGCTTCTATTCTAAGGACACAATTATTGAAGCGGCAAAACTAGCTACTATTCCAGGCGCGCGCTATGCTTATTTTTGTGTTGCTTTAGGCGCAATGGTCACCGCTCTCTATACTTTCCGTGCCTTATTTATGACATTCCATGGTAAGCCGCGCATGGATGAGCATACTTGGTCACACGTACATGAATCACCTGCGGTTGTTTGGCTACCCTTAGTTATCTTAGCTATTCCGTCAGTTATCATTGGGTATATATTATATATGCCTATGTTGTTTGGAAATCCTTCACTGTTAGCGAAATCATTATTTGTTTTACCTGAGCATAATGTATTAGCAGAGTTAGCCCATGAAGTGTCATCACCCTTCATGAGTGCGCTTCATTCGCCTTTATCACTTACTTTTTGGGTAACACTAGCTGGTATTTTCTTAGCCTGGCTATGCTATATGGCATTCCCTCAAGTTCCTGCCATTCTAGCAACAAAGTTTTCAGGAATTTATAAGCTTTTATTAAATAAATATGGGTTTGATACCTTTAATGATAAAGTTTTTGTGCGCGGATCTAAGGCCTTAGGACGTCTACTTTATCGTCGAGGCGATCAAGCATTAATTGATGGGTTTTTTGTTAACGGAACTGGTCGTATGGTTCGCTGGGTTGCTGGAAAAGGACGCATGTTACAAAGTGGGTATCTTTATCATTATGCTACCGTAATGGTATTGGGTCTGTTTGTCTTTTTATGCTGGTTATTGCTCGGCTAATAGAAGGTGGGGAAATGCATCATTTGCTTAATTTATTAATCTGGTTACCTATTATTGGCGGAATATTTGTATTTCTGACTGGTGATGATAAAAACCCAAATAACTCTCGCTTTTTAGCGCTATTTACTATTTTGCTAACTTTAATAATTTGTGTTCCTTTAGTTTTAGGATTTAATCCTAATCTGGCTGGTATGCAATATGTTGAGGAGCTAGCGTGGATGCCGGCATTAGGTATTAATTATAGTCTAGGTATTGATGGCTTATCTTTATTATTAATTGTACTTAGTGTTTTTACCAATTTAATAGTTGTTTTAGCAACATGGGATAGTATCCATAAACGCATTGGCCAATACATGGCGTCTTTTCTAATTATGCAAGGCTTATTAGTTGGAATATTTTCAGCAACTGATGCCATTGTGTTTTATATCTTTTTTGAAGCAACATTGATACCGATGTATCTAATTATTGGTATTTGGGGCTCAGATAATCGAGTTTATGCTGCAATAAAATTCTTTCTCTATACCTTTTTAGGTTCTGTTTTAATGCTAGCCTCGTTTCTTTACTTAGGATTCCAAGTAGGCTCGTTTAAAATTGAAATGTTATACGCTGCTAAATTAACTATGACAGCTCAGACATTAATTTTTATTGCTTTTTTCTTTGGCTTTGCAATTAAAATTCCTATGTTTCCCGTCCATACTTGGCTGCCTGATGCTCATACTGAAGCACCTGCGGGTGGTTCAATTGTCTTAGCTGCAATTTTACTAAAATTAGGTGGTTACGGTTTTATCCGTTTTGCGCTGCCTATAGTGCCTGACGCATGCCGTTATTTTGCCCCATTAATGATTGCCTTATCTTTAATCGCGGTGGTTTATATTGGGCTGGTTGCTATTATACAGCAAGATATGAAGCGTTTAATTGCGTATTCTTCAATCTCTCATATGGGTTTTGTAACCTTAGGATGTTTTGCGATTTATGCTATTGCTGATCATTCAGGTCTAACGAACGCTGGTTTAATTCTTGAGGGTGCAATCATTGTCATGATTTCACATGCCTTTGTTTCAAGCGCTATGTTTGCTGGTGTTGGTTATATTTACGATCGCATGCATACCCGACAATTAAAAGATTTTGGTGGCATTATTAATACCATGCCAATCTTTGCCTCCTTCTTTATGCTGTTTGCTATGGCAAATGCTGGCTTGCCTGGAACCTCGGGCTTTGTTGGCGAGTTTATGATTATTCTTGGTAGTATGAAGGCTAATTTTTGGGTGGCTTTTTGGGCAGCAACCACCTTAATTATCGGGGCCGCTTATACGCTATGGATGTATAAACGTGTGATCTTTGGTAAAATTGCGAATGATAAAGTCGCCTCTCTTAAAGATATATCAGGTTTTGAATTAAGTGCGTATGTTCTATTGGCATTAATGGTTCTGGCGATGGGTATCTACCCAAAACCAATGCTTGACTACGTGCATCAATCTGTTAGCTATACGCTAGCGCAAGCTGATAAATCTAAATTATAATAACAGGTTAATTACATGATCCCATTACTTGATAACCTTAGTTTTGCTCTTCCAGAAATAATCCTTTTAGTTACATTAACTATTGCTTTGCTCGCGGATTTATTTTTTAGGCATCACTATAAAAACATAACTTTATCTATAAGCTTAATTGGGCTTGCTCTAGCAGGGCTGACAAGTTTTATGTTACTTGGGAATTTTAAAGTCCTTATTTTAAATGGTTTATTTATTAGTGATGATATTGCGCAATTGATGAAGATTTTTATTACCCTCAGTGCCTTTATCTGCTTTGCTTACTCAAGTGAATATATTGATGAGCGTCAAATGCCTTCTGGCGATTATTATATTTTAGGGTTATCTTCAACTTTAGGAATGATGATACTCGTTTCGGCGCATTCTTTGTTAACGATTTATTTAGGCCTAGAATTATTGTCCTTGCCTCTTTATGCCATGACTGCGATAAGACGAACTAATAGTGATGCTGCAGAGGCGGCATTGAAATACTTTATCATGGGCGCAATTGCATCTGGTATGTTGCTTTATGGATTCTCTCTACTTTATGGAGCTACAGGTAAATTAGACCTAACAGATATGGCTAATGCTATTGCAGTCAATTGGGATAAGCAAAATATGCTTATATCCTTCGCTTTAGTGTTTGTTTTAGTTGGCGTTGGCTTTAAACTCGCCGCGGTACCCTTCCATATGTGGGCTCCAGACGTGTATCAAGGCGCGCCATCTTCAGTAACTTTATTTATTAGTTCGGCACCTAAAATAGCGGCACTAGGTATGGCGCTAAGGCTTTTGACGATTGGCTTAATCAAATTTGCGCCGCAGTGGCAGCAATTGCTCTTAGCTATGACGTTATTATCAACAGCGATAGGTAATTTTGTTGCTGTGAACCAAACCAATATTAAGCGGCTTCTTGCCTATTCAGCAGTTGCGCATGTTGGCTATGCTTTATTTGGAATTTTGGCTGGTAGCGCGGCAGGGTACGCTGCTGCAACTTATTATATTCTTGTTTATTCATTAATGACAGTTGCGGCATTTGGCTTTATTGTTTTACTTTCCAGAAATGGCTATGAAATTGAGGAAGTTAATGATTTAAGGGGCTTAAATAAGCGTAACCCGTGGTTAGCTTTTATGATGTTAATTGTCATGTTTTCTATGGCTGGCGTTCCTCCAACGGTCGGCTTTTTTACGAAACTATTAGTTTTGAAAGCGCTCATCGATGTTGGTATGACATGGGTTGCCGTACTAGGATTAATTTTTGCGGTGGTAGGAGCTTACTATTATATTCGAATCGTTAAAATCATGTATTTTGATGATGCAGCTGAGTTTTCAGAAGTAACCTTACCCATGTCGTCTACTTTACTTTACTCTGCAAACTGCTTATCTCTCTTATTTTTAGGCATATTTCCATCAGGATTGATTAATGCTTGTGTTAATGCATTCACTAGTTAGGAAATAATAAAAAAATACTTGCTATATTTCAGAGGCATGCTTATAATTGCCTCAGTTGATGCGGGGTGGAGCAGCCTGGTAGCTCGTCGGGCTCATAACCCGAAGGTCGTAGGTTCAAATCCTGCCCCCGCTACCACTATTGAAAGCCCCATTTATGGGGTTTTTTATTATGCATAAGTTAGATAGATGCATCGGGTAAAAGTTAGTTCTTTTTTAGCTTTGCTTAAGTATTAATTTAAGCAGTGCTTTGCTAGGGTAATTGCAACTTAAGAATTAAAGTTTAGAAAAAGTTCTATTCTATAATTGATAATTAGCCAATAGGCCATCTTCCTTGAATTTTTAGAATTAATCGAAGTTTTAACTTTTGGATAAATTATCCAATAAATACTTTGTAAATTGAGTACGTTATGATTAGAAAGGATATTCAGGAGCTGATAGAGCCTTTAGTAAACCAGTTGGGTTACGTTTTATGGGGTTGTGAATATTTATTGCAGGGTAAGCATTCATTATTAAGAATCTATATTGATAAGGAAAATGGGGTTAACATAACTGATTGTGAGCGTGTCAGCAGACAGGTAAGTGCACTTTTAGATGTTGAAGATCCGATCCAAGGGCATTATAGCTTAGAGATTTCATCGCCTGGTATTCCACGGCCTTTATTTGATAGAGAACATTATCGACAATATATAGGTAGCGATGTGATGTTAAAACTCCATAAGCCTATCAATGGTAAGCGTAAAATTAAAGGAATTATCCAATCTGTAACTAATGATGCGTTTACCCTAAAGGTTAATGATGAGCAATACGAAGTGCAATTTTCCCAGATTGTAAAAGCAAATTTGATAGGCGAGTGAGGCCAAGAATGAGTAAAGAAATGCTATTAATTGCTAAGGCATTATCCAATGAAAAAGGGGTAAGCGAAGAGGTAGTATTACAAGCTATTCAGTCCGCGCTAGAATCCGCAACCCGAAAATTATCAGCAGCTGATATAGGTGTTCGGGTTAAGTTAGATCCGCGTACTGGCGATTATGAAACATTTCGTTACTGGGATGTTGTCCCTGATGATGAAGTTGAATCGACTGATAATCAAATCTCATTAAGTAATGCTAAAGAACGTTCTCCATCAATTCAAGTGGGTGATAAAATTGAAGAACCTATGCCTTCTATTGAGTTTGGTAGGATTGCTGCGCAAACTGCACGCCAAGTTATTTCGCAAAAGGTTCGTGAAGCTGAAAGACAACAAGTTGTTGATCAATTCAATAGTAAGCTTGGACAACTAATTTATGGTACTGTTAAAAAAGTTACACGTGACAACATTATCATTGATCTAGGCGGCAAAGCAGAAGCCTTTTTACCACGGCAAGAAATGTTGCCAAATGAAATGTTTAGACCTAATGATAGGGTTCGCGCTTATTTGTATGAAATTACGCCTCAAGTTCGTGGACCGCAGCTTTATGTAAGTCGGGTACGTAATGAAATGCTTATTGAGCTATTTCGTATTGAAGTACCTGAGATTGGTGAAAATATTATTGAAGTTAAAGCCGCTGCGCGTGAGCCGGGCGTTCGTGCCAAGATTGCTGTTAAGACCAATGATGGTCGCATTGATCCTGTAGGTGCCTGTGTTGGTATGCGTGGTGCTCGTGTACAAGCTGTTTCAAGTGAGCTAGGCGGTGAGCGTGTTGATATTATCCTTTGGGATGATAATCCTGCGCAATTGGTCATTAATGCAATGGCTCCTGCTGAAATTTCATCAATTGTAGTAGATGAAGATACTCATGCTATGGATTTAGCGGTACAAAAAGAACAATTGTCACAAGCAATTGGTCGAAATGGCCAAAATGTAAGGCTAGCAAGCCAACTTACCGGCTGGACACTAAATGTTATGACAATTGAAGAGTTTAATAATAAGAGCCAAGAAGAAACATCTAGAATTGTTAATTTATTTACTTCGTCTTTAGATATTGATGAAGAATTAGGTATGCTATTAATAGCCAATGGCTTCTCTTCACTTGAAGAAATTGCTTATGTTCCAAAAGAAGAATTGTTGGCTATTGAGGAATTTGATGAGGAAATTGTTGAAGAATTAAGGAATCGAGCTAATGATACCTTATTGACTCAAGCGCTGACTTCAGAAAGCAATCTGTCTACTGAAAGTGATTTATTAACCTTAGAGGGGATGACAGATGCAATTGCAGCTAGTTTAGCTGGCAAAGGGATTAATACGATTGAAGAATTAGCTGAGCTTTCTGTAGATGAGTTGCTAGATATTCCTGACATGTCAGAAGAAAAAGCAGGTGCATTAATTATGAAAGCACGTGAACCTTGGTTCCTTTAAAATATTAAAAGATGTACTAACATAAATAAAAACTATGCTTATATAGTTTATGAAGGCAAAGTTAATTTTAAGCTAAATGAGCATGGTACCTCATTTTGTTATCAGTTAAGAATCTTAACGGTCATCAAATTTAAGTAGTATGGCTAGCAGTCTTAACGTTGTATTATTACTGTATAGCAGTAATAGTTAATTAGAGGTTAAAAGTAAACTAACAATAAACAGATTAAGGATTTATCTTTAAACATTAATTGAATGATTAAATTATTTTTTTAAGCAAGTTATAGGCTTATGCCATAATAAAATGCAAAGAGTATGAACAAAGGCGATGTAATAATTGCTGAACGAGGATTATGAATATGGCGGATGTAACGGTTAAACAATTGGCGCAAGTTGTGGGAATTCCAGTTGAGCGTTTATTGAACCAGTTGCAGGAAGCGGGGCTATCTTTTACTACTGCTGTCCAAACAGTAAATGAAGACCAAAAGCGAATCTTGCTAAATCATTTAAAAAATAGTGGGAAGCGCGATGCCCGTGCTACTCCTGAGCGGTTTACATTACAGCGTAAAAGTCTAACTCAAGTAACAGTTGGTGATATTCATAAAGCTAAAACAGTAAACGTTGAATTTAGGAAAAAAAGAACCTATGTAAAACGCTCTACATTGCAGGAACAAGCCCCACAAGAGCAACCTTTTCTTGAGGAAGATAATATACAACAGCTTAAAGAAACCGAATTGGCGGCCGACAGTGATTTAGTTACTCCTGTTACGGAAGAGGTTTTAGAGGATGCAGAAGTAGCTAATCTTAATCAAGCAGATGAAGAAGCTGCCGTAACTGATGGTGATCAAGTAGCTGAAGTACCTATTACTGAAGAAAAGACGCCAATAAGTGAAGAGGTGCAGGAACCTGACATGACTAATGAAACTAGCGAAGTTATCGCTGCTAATGAATTAGGCGTTGAAGAAGATGCGAATCTTAAATTATTTGTGAAAGATTCAGCGCTAAGTAATACAAAAGACGAAGTGGTAGAGAAACCTACTAAGAAGAAAGGTTTTGATTTTGAAGAAGGTGATAAGCCTGATAAAAAAGTTAAAAAGAAAAATAAATATCAACCTCCTCAAATCGAAGATGATGAAAATATGCAAGTTCGCTTTAAGCGTAATAAAGCGAAAAAACGCAAAGGTCATGAAAAATCTGAAAAATATCGCGAAGCAGAAGAGGCATTAACACATGGGTTTGCAATGCCAACTTCACCTGTAATTCGTGATGTTGTTATACCGGAAACAATTACTGTTGCTGAACTTGCAAAACGTATGTCTGTTAAAGCTGCGGAAGTAATCAAGATTATGATGGGACTTGGAGCAATGGCAACCATTAACCAAGTTATTGATCAAGATACGGCTGTCATTGTTGTAGAAGAAATGGGGCATCGGCCAAAAGTTCTTAAAGAGGATGCAATTGAGCAAGATTTAGGTAATGCTTTATTGCAAGGCAGTAAGCAAGAACCACGTGCGCCTGTTGTTACAATCATGGGCCATGTTGACCACGGTAAAACCTCATTACTTGATTACATTCGACGAACCAAGGTCGCGGCGGGTGAAGCAGGCGGTATTACGCAGCATATAGGTGCATACCATGTTAGTACTCCTAAAGGCAATATTACGTTTTTAGATACACCTGGGCATGCGGCATTTACAGCAATGCGAGCTCGGGGAGCACAGGCAACTGATATCGTAATTTTAATAGTAGCTGGCGACGATGGCGTTAAGCCACAAACAATTGAAGCAGTACAACACGCTAAGGCTGCTAAGGTTCCTATCATTGTTGCTATTAATAAAATGGATAAAGCTGACGTAGATCCTGAGCGCGTCATGAATGAGCTGTCTAGTTATGAAGTTATCCCTGAGCCTTGGGGTGGTGACACCATGTTTGTCAATATTTCTGCTAAAACAGGAATGGGTGTTGATGAGTTACTAGATTCTGTTTTATTACAAGCAGAAGTTTTAGAATTAAAAGCTCATACTGATGGCGCTGCTCGAGGTGTGGTGATTGAATCGAGGCTTGATAAAGGTCGTGGGCCAGTGGCTACTGTATTAGTACAAAATGGTACCTTACATAAAGGAGATATCCTATTAGCTGGCTTTCAATACGGTCGTGTTAAAGCATTGGTTAGTGATAACGGTTCTCAAATTGAAAGTGCTGGACCATCTATTCCCGTTGAAGTACTCGGCTTATCTGCGATTCCACATGCAGGTGATGAAGCAGTGGTTGTAGCTGATGAAAAGAAGGCTCGGGAAGTCGCTTTATTCCGTCAAGGAAAATTCCGTGATGTGAAGTTAGCACGCCGCCAAAAATCTAGTATTGAAGGCATCTTTGAAAATATGGCGTTAGCTGAAGCCAAAGTCCTGGGCATTGTACTTAAAGCAGACGTACAGGGTTCTGTTGAAGCGATTGCTGATGCCTTAGTGAAATTATCAACTGATGAAGTAAAGGTACAAATTATCGCAAGCGGTGTTGGTGGAATTACAGAGTCTGACGTGCATCTGGCTATTGCTTCAAATGCAATTTTAGTCGGCTTTAATGTACGAGCCGACGGTGGCGCTAAACGTTTAGCTGAGCAAGAATCAGTTGCATTACACTATTTTAGTGTTATTTATGATATCGTTGACCAAGTTAAAAGTGCTCTATCCGGCATGTTAGCACCACAATTTAAAGAAGAGATTATTGGTATTGCAGAAGTAAGAGATGTGTTCCGCTCGCCAAAATTAGGTGCTATTGCAGGTTGTATGGTTATTGAAGGAGCAATTAAGCGCAATAATCCTATTCGTGTTTTACGTAATAACGTAGTTATCTATGAGGGCACCTTAGAATCTTTACGTCGTTTTAAAGATGATGTGGTTGAAGTTAAACAAGGATTTGAATGTGGTATTGGTGTTAAAAACTATAACGATGTTAAAGCTGGCGATTTAATCGAAGTATTTGAAACAGTAGAAATTAAGCGAGATTTATGAGTAATAATTTCAAGCGTACGGATCGAATAGCAGAAATGATCCAACGCAAGCTATCACAAATTATTCAACAAGAAATTAAAGATCCGCGTATGCCTGCTTTTGTAACTATTTCTGCAGTAAAAGTTTCTGCAGACTTAGGGCATGCGAAGGTTTATTTTACTGTTTTAAACAGTGATATCGAGCAAACTGCACAAATTCTAAATACAGCCGCAAGTTATTTAAGAACAGCTTTAGCACGGACAATAACTTTACGTACAGTCCCTCAGTTACACTTTGTTTATGATGAATCATTAGAGTATGGCCGCCGATTAAGTAAACTCATTGATGATGTGAATCCATCACCTGATCAAAATCATGAGTCTGACTGAACATAAAGCAAACGTAAATGGAATCTTACTTTTAAATAAGCCGCAAGGAATTACCTCTAATGGCGCTTTGCAAAAAGTAAAGCGCCTTTTTAAGGCTAAAAAGGCTGGACACACGGGTAGCTTAGATCCTTTAGCTACTGGTATGCTACCAATCTGCTTTGGTGAAGCGACCAAATTTTGTCATTATTTACTCAATGATGATAAATCCTATGTAGCAACAGGCATGTTAGGTGTAAAAACTGATACAGGCGATGTATTAGGTAACATCATTGCTAAAGTGGATAAGTTTCAGGTTGAAAAGTACGCATTGCAGGAAGTGATAAGCCATTTTATTGGCCAAACAATGCAAGTACCTACCATGTTTTCTGCATTAAAATTTAAAGGCCAGCCTCTTTATAAACTTGCACGGGCAGGTATAACTATTGAACGTGCGGCCCGGCCAATCAATATCCATTCAATAGAGCTGCTTTCTTTCGATGGCCAGCAATTTACTGTGAAAGTCCATTGTGGCAAAGGGACCTACATACGTAATTTAGTGGAGGATATAGGTGAGCAGTTAGGTGTGCATGCGCATATGACCCAATTACATAGGGTATATGTCAATCATTTTAAAGATAAGCCCATGTATGAACTTGCTGAATTAAATGAATTAACTTCTCTAGAGTCTTACCTTATTCCTTGTGAGTATGCAGTTAATTATTTACCCATAATCACACTTAATGAGCAAGAAGAACAGCAATTACGTCAAGGAAAAGTGATCAATAAGCAGGATATAGATATAGGCAAGGAGTATGTTAGGTTGCATACACTGAATCAACAATTTATAGGTTTAGGCGAAATTACGGAGCTGAAACAGCTTAAGGTTAAACGGCTCTTAGTTGCAAATATAAGCAATAATAGTGGGGCTAGTTAATTTTACAATCAATTTTAGGTGCTTGATCAATAATAACTTGCTAAATTTTAAGTTATTTAAATCTATCAGATGCAATTGGAATAAATCTAATCTTAATATTGAACAAATATTAACTATAATTAACAGCTAGTACTTGTGTCCTGGCAGAGGCCTTGCTAGAATACACGACTTTATTGAAATATACTTAGCTTATATTTGGGAGTAAGCCTATGTCGCTAGCTAGCGGACAAAAAGCAGAAATTGTACAACAGTACCAACGCGCTGAAAAAGATACCGGATCACCAGAAGTTCAAGTTGCGCTAATGTCTGAGCGTATTAAATATTTAACTGAACACTTTAAAGTAAATCGCAAAGATTTTCATTCACGTCGCGGCTTACAAGCCCTTGTTAATAAAAGACGTAAGCTTTTAAAATATTTAAAAAGCAAAGATCAGGCACGGTATCAAGATTTAATTCAAAGTCTTGGACTGCGTGATTCTTATTAAAAGTTAATCTTGAGACTTAAGGACAAGACCCTTGCTGTTTAATTAAAAAGGCGCAGTATTCTGCGCCTTTTTTTTAATATTTATGAGGTAAGTTACGTGAGTAATAAAATTGTTAAAGAGATAAGATTTGGCGAGCATATTTTGACCTTAGAAACAGGTGAAATTGCTCGTCAAGCTGATGGTGCTATCTTCGCAAGTATGGGCGGCACGCAAGTTCTAGTTACTGTAGTAGGGAATAAAGAAAGTGCTGGTGGTGGTAATTTTCTGCCTTTAACAGTGACTTATCAAGAAAAAACTTATGCTGCAGGTAAGATCCCAGGTGGGTTTAATAAAAGAGAAGGCCGTCCATCTGAATCAGAAACATTAATCTCTCGCCTAATGGATCGCCCCTTACGTCCTTTATTTCCTGAAGGATTTTATAATGAAGTGCAAATCATTGCGACAGTCATGTCCCTAAATCCAGATGTGCCGGCAGATATTATTGCTATGATTGGTGCTTCTGCTGCTTTAGCCATATCTGGTATTCCTTTTCAAGGTCCTATAGGTGCTGCTCGGGTAGGTTATAAAGATGGCATTTACTTATTTAATCCAAGTCATAAGTTGGTTCAGCAATCTGAATTAGATTTAGTCGTTGCAGGGACTAGTGATGCTATTTTAATGGTTGAGTCTGAAGCACGAGAACTAAGTGAAGAAATCATGCTTGGCGCAGTCCTGTTTGGCCATGAAATGCTGCAAGGTACCATTCAAGGTATTAAAGAATTAGCTGCTGAAGTTAATAAAACGCCCTGGAATTGGACGCCTCCTGTTGGTAATGATGAACTAAAAGGGCGTGTAGAGGCACTGGCTACTGACGTAGTTGCAGAGACTTATTTAATTAAAGATAAGCAAGAGCGACGCCAACAGCTATCTGAGATAAAACAGCAAATTATTAATAACCTTGTTACTGAGCAGCCCGATATTGATCAAGCTGCTATTGCAGATTTATTAAGCGAAATAGAAAAAAAAGTAGTAAGAAACCGTATTTTAGATGGTGAGCCACGCATTGATGGTAGAGATAATCAAACGGTTCGTCCGATTGCAATTCGCACTAAATTATTAGAGCGAGCTCATGGTTCAGTCATATTTACGCGTGGCGAAACCCAGGCTATTGTTGCCGCTACATTAGGAAATGAGCGAGATGCGCAAATACTAGATAGTTTGATAGGTGAAAGTAAAGATCGCTTTATGCTGCACTACAATTTCCCTCCTTATTCTGTAGGCGAAACAGGCATGGTCGGTAGCCCTAAACGCCGAGAAATTGGTCATGGCCGTCTTGCTAAAAGAAGTCTCATGGCAGTATTACCGAACATCAATGAATTTCCCTATGTGCTACGTGTGGTTTCAGAAATAACTGAATCTAATGGCTCAAGTTCAATGGCAACCGTATGTGGTACTAGTTTAGCTTTAATGGATGCGGGTGTTCCTTTAAAAGCGCCTGTGGCTGGGGTTGCTATGGGACTCATTAAAGAGGGTGATCGATTTGCGGTGCTTACTGATATTTTAGGCGATGAGGATCACCTAGGTGATATGGACTTTAAAGTAGCTGGTACTGAAAAAGGTGTTACCGCATTACAAATGGATATAAAAATTAAAGGTATTACCAAAGAAATTATGCAGCAAGCCTTAGAACAAGCACTAGCGGGCCGAATTCATATTTTAGGTGTGATGAATAATTCGCTTTCTGAGCATCGAGAAGAGCTTTCTCAGCACGCCCCTCGTATTACTACAATGAAAGTTGCAGAAGATAAAATTCGTACCATTATTGGCAAAGGGGGTGCGACTATTAAAGGATTAATAGAAACAACAGGTGTTTCTATCGATATAGATGATTCAGGCACAGTGCAACTATTTTCACCAGATGCTGAGGCACTAGAGAATGCTCAACGTCAAATTAAAGCACTCATTGCGGAAGTTGAAGTTGGTCAAACTTACAAAGGTAAGGTTAGTAAAATTGTAGATTTTGGTGCATTTATTAATTTATTACCAGGTAAGGATGGTTTACTGCATATTTCTCAAATTTGTAGTGATAGAAATCAAAAAGTAGAGTCAGTTCTTAGCGAAGGGCAAGAAATTGAAGTTTATGTTGCTGGAATAGATAAGCAAAATCGAATTAAATTAGAATGGAAAGATAAGCCACAAGCAGCAACTCCTAGTCCTTCAGAGGGAAGCACAGATTCTGCCCAAGTAAAAGAGGCTGCAGAGTCTAATCCTCCGGAAGATAAAACATCTAATTTAGATGGCCAAACTAATAGTACTGAGCCACAAACTTTTGCCGCGAAAGACGAGGAATAAACTTCCAAATTAGTGGTACTGCATTGCTTAAGTCGACCATAAACGCTGTGAAGGCGTTTATGTCGCTAAGCGAACCGAATGTTATCCCATAAAATGCTTAAGCCTTGGTATGGGCTCTATATCTTCCTGTATCCTTGGATACCGCGGTCAAGCCGCAGTCATACAGTTTTTCCTTTTACTTATTGTGCCTACCACTATCCCGTAGTCCGAAATACCGTGCTTTGACCACGGTATCCGTACTTATCTTTAGTCTGATAGAGGAGGTAGTTAGGCGTTTTGCAGAGCGGGCTCATTATAAAGTAGCTGGGGTGGGGATGAAGTACCGGGGTTTTAGTCCTTCGGGCCTGTACCCTATAGCCGTCAGGCTAAGCAAATAGTTCTCTTAGCACCATAGAAAATACGATGTTTAGCGTACTTACGGTCTCGCAGCAGAGGTAAGTTTGGGCACTTTTTGGAACGAAGTTGTGCCTGGATGCGCGACATCGAGCCGCATGGATGGTTTCGGCGCGTCCAAAAAGGGAGCAAATTTACCTCTGCCTGCCTCTACCTTGACTCTTAGGCGTTTAGCCCACCTATATTTCTATTTTTCTCTTAACTTATAATAAAAGAAGTTAGCGAATTAATTTTAGAAATTCGCTACGGCTAATGGAGTGATCTCGCATTTCGCCTAGCATAACTGAGGTGACCATCGATGAATTTTGTTTTTCAACACCACGCATCATCATGCATAAATGCTTTGCTTCAATAACAACAGCAACGCCACGTGCGCCTGTGATATCCTCAATGCAGTGAGCAATTTCTGAAGTTAAGCGTTCTTGGATTTGCAAACGTCTGGCATAATAATCAACAATCCTGGCAAGTTTCGATAAGCCCAAAACTTTGCCATGTGGGATGTATCCTATATGGCATTTTCCAATAAAGGGTAATAAGTGATGTTCGCATAGTGAATATAACTCAACATCTTTTACAATGACCATTTCACTCATGTCTGAAATAAACAGCGCATTGTTAATTATATCTTCTAGTTTCTCACTATACCCTTTCGTTAAATAGTGCATTGCAGTAGCTGCACGCTGAGGGGTGTCTCGCAACCCTTCGCGCTCGGGATCTTCACCAATTTGCTCTAAAATTTGTTTGTATAAATCATGCATGAACAATGTCCTACCCTGGAGGCCAGGTCATTTGCCGGCCGCCCAGTAAATGTAAATGAATGTGGTAAACAGTTTGCCCACCACTGGGATTAACATTAAAAACTAAGCGATAACCGTCTTCATTCAGTTGTTCAGACTTAGCAATATGTTTAGCTTTTAAAATCATTTGACCTACTAATTGCTCATCTTCATTTGCTAGATCATTAATTGTAGCAATGTGTTTTTTTGGAATAATTAATACATGTGTCGGTGCTTGTGGGTGAATGTCATGAAAGGCAATCATCGTTGCATCTTCATAAACAAGATTTGGCTTAATTTCACCTTGCGCAATTTTACAAAATAAGCAATCCATAAGCTTCCATGAACAATTAATTAAATTAGCATTATACTCTTATAGCACGAGGAAAAAAGAGTATTTAAAAAATTACCGTATAAGCGTTGGATTAAGATGGTGTAAGGGTTTAAATGATAGAGAAATTAACTAATCTTATCTAAGATGCAATAAATTTATAGTAAGATATTTTGCCTTTTAAAGCAGTTTTGCGCATAATACGCTGTTTTTAAATTTGGATGGACTAAAGTGAGCTTAATGAATATTACTAGTGGTCGTAATGTCCCTAACGAGATTAATGTTATCATTGAGATTCCTATGTATGGGGCTCCAGTTAAGTATGAGGTTGATAAAGATAGTGGCGCTTTACGTGTCGATCGCTTCATGTCTACAGCCATGTTTTACCCAGTAAATTATGGTTATATTCCTAATACATTATCCCAGGATGGCGATCCTGTTGATGTATTAGTTGTGGCGCCTGTACCCTTATTAAATGGTGCAACCATTGCTTGCCGAGTCGTTGGCATGTTAAATATGACTGATGAGGCAGGTGAGGACACAAAACTACTCGCAGTTCCTATTAATAAATTAACTAAAATCTATTCTAATGTTGAAACCTATAATGATTTACCCCAACATTTGTTACTCTCTATAGAGCATTTCTTTCAGCATTATAAAGATCTAGAAGAAGGGAAGTGGGTCAAAGTTGATGGGTGGGATGGTATAGAGGCAGCCCATAAAGAAATTATGGCCAGTATTGAGCGTTTTGCAGGAAAAATTGCTTAATTAATGTGAGCTCAAGATAAAAATACTTCATTTAGCGACACAAACGTTCGCATAGTGTTTGTGTCGATTTCAGGTATTTTTTATTTGGCTTTATATGTCTTACGCCGCCTATAGAGGCTTTCAATTTGCTGATCATTTTGCAAAATTCGCTCTAACTCGATATTGGTATAACGAAAAAATCGAATTAACTCACTCTCTTTCTCAAAAAATTCGAATGATTCTTGTAATGATTTTTCGTCAAAATCAGCAAAAATCTTTGCTTTGCGTCGAATACTATCAGCACTATAACCTAGCCCAACCATCACCTCACGTGCCATTAAAAGTGAAGAGTCAAATGTTTCGCGTCTAAAATAATTAACTTCTTCTTTGTGAAGTTCATAGGCATGGCGCCGATTATGAGCGCGTGCATAAATCTTCAAATTAGGAAAATATTGCTTAGCTATTTTAACAATTTTAAGTGAGGTCTCGCTGCTTCCTACGGCGACAATAAGTATTTTAGCTTCATTAGCACCGGCATTGCGTAATAAATCTAGGCGAGTAGCATCGCCAAAATAACCTTGAAAGCCAAACTTACGTAACAGTTCAATTTGCTCTGGATCTTTCTCTAAGACCGTTAAATGAACATCTTGGGCTCGCAAAAAACGGCCGATAATCTGACCAAAGCGACCATAGCCAGCTAAGATAATCGAGTTTCTTTCCCTAATTGTATCGAAGTTTCGTAAAGGAATAGTACTGAGATATCGAGGAACGATAAAGCGATGATAAAATAACATCAAGAAAGGTGTAAGTGCCATAGAAAGGGCTACGACAAAATTAAAAAAATGAGCATTTGATTTTGAAATAACATTAACATGGTCTGCAAATTGAAACACGACAAAAGCAAATTCTCCAGCTTGTGATAATGCCAGGGCAAAGCCAATTCGTTGGACGCTAGTTAAATTAAATAAATACCCTAAAATAATTAATACACTTGCTTTGATAATAATAACCGTAAAAACCGTAGTAATAATGGTTAAGGGCTGCTCTCTAAAAAGATTAAAGTCCATGCTCATGCCTACTGAAATAAAAAATAAGCCTAAGAGCAGGCCCTTAAAAGGCTCTATATCCATTTCTAGCGTATGTTTATATTGAGAGTTAGCGAGTACTACGCCTGCAATAAAGGCGCCTAACGCAGGTGAGGCGCCAACGATTTGCATGAGCAAGGTAATGCCAATCACAATAGCCAAAGATGCTGCTGTAAAAACCTCGCGCAGGTTAGTTTTAGCAAGAATAAAAAATAAACGATGAGATAAAAAATGACCCATCAAGATAATAAGGCTAATAATGCCAATGACAAATAAGGCATGAAGCCATCTGGGAAAATCTATAAATTCTGGAGGTAAATTAGAAAAGTTAGAAACATTATAAGGCGCAAGCAGGGGCAAGATAATTAAAATAGGAATAACAGCAATATCTTGAAATAGTAAAACGGCGAATGATGTTTCACCTTCGGCGGTGCGTAATAAATTCTTTTCTTCAAGCATTTGTAAAACAAGCGCTGTTGAGGAAAGTGCAAGTGCCATACCTACTGCTAAGCTTTCTTGCCACTTATAACCCAACAAAATACCTAGAATTGCAAGCAGTGTCGTTGTCAGAATAACTTGTAAACTGCCTAAACCCACAATCGCTTTTCTTAAGCGCCAAAGCATTTTTGGTTCAAGTTCTAGTCCAATTAAGAAAAGCATCATTACGATACCGAATTCAGCAAAGCTCATAATTTGTTCAGCATTTCCTAATAGCTTAAATCCAAAAGGTCCTATTAGTACTCCAATAATCAAATAACCTAATACTGAACTTAATTTAAAACGACTAGCAATGGGAACAATAACTGCAGCTGCGGCTAGAAAAATAAAAACATGGGTTAATAAATTATTGTTCATCAGCAATACGCCGTTTATTAGTTAATGTGAGTTCGATAAATAGTAACTAGATTATATCGAACTGAGCTTTTTTCTAAAATCCGTATGAATAATATACATTTACGGGATAAAAATTCATTTAATGACACAAAAGCCATGGCATAGTTTTTGTGTCGAATTCACATTATTGTAAAGTGAATTCAGTAGAAAAAGATAATTTTAGAAACATATTAATTTACAACCATAAATTATTATGGCAGTTTTCATAATTTACAAAAAGATAAGAGTGCAGTAAACTAGCAAATTTGTCTATTTTTTATTCTATTATAATGTTTTCTTAAGCTAAGCCACGTATAATCATGTATTAGCGCGTTTTCAAGAGCAAGAAGGAATGCAATGAGTAACAAGCATGTATTGAGTATTTTTAGCCTGACTATGATTACTGTTGGATCAGTTGATAGTATCCGTAATTTACCTGCTACCGCTTTATTTGGCAGCCAACTGATTTTTTTCTTTCTGCTTGGTGCTTTATTTTTCTTAATTCCTACGGCATTAGTTTCTGCAGAATTAGCCTCAGGATGGGCAGAGCAAGGTGGAATTTATATTTGGGTTAAAGAAGCTTTTGGTAAAAAAGCTGGATTTTTAGCTATTTGGCTACAATGGATTGAAAATGTTATTTGGTATCCCACTATCCTATCTTTTGTCGCGGGTACAATTGGCTATCTAATTAATCCTTCATTGGTTACCAACCCTGTCTTTCTGTGGTTAGTTATTACCGCGTCTTTTTGGATTGTCACTTGGATTAATATTAGTGGTATGAAATCAGCAGCTCTTTTTAGTAATATCTGTGCGATTTCAGGGTTAATTGTGCCTATGACATTAATTATTGCCTTAGGTATAGTATGGTTATTAGGCAATAATCCTTCTCAAATTCAATTTAATTTGCATAGCATATTGCCACAAGGGCATGAAAGCTCATTATGGGTTTCCTTAACAGCAATTATGATGTCTTTTTGCGGTATCGAAATTGCTACGGTGCATGCAAATGATGTTCATAACCCTCAATATGCATTTCCGCGGGCTTTAGTTATTTCAGTAGCAATTATTCTAGTAACGTTAATTCTGGGCTCGTTAGCAATTGCAATTGTCTTACCAAATAAAGAAATTAACTTAGTTGCTGGCATCATGCAGGCATTTAATGCTTTTTTTGGACGTTATCATCTAATTTGGCTGATGCCAATTATTGCGTTAATGCTGATTATGGGTGGTTTAGGTGGGGTAAGTAATTGGATAATCGCACCAACAAAAGGATTAATGGTCGCAGCTTCGGAAGGAAATTTGCCAGAAATATTTCGACGATCTAATAAGCATGGTGCACCTATCGTTATTCTAATCATTCAAGCAATTATTGTTACCGTGCTATCTGCCCTCTTTCTTTTTATGCCCAGTGTTAATAGTTCCTATTGGTTGTTAACGGCATTAGCTGCGCAATTATATATGTTGATGTATTTGATTATGTTTGTTGCAGCTATTAAGCTTAGGATAAGCCATCCAAAAAAACCGCGGCTTTTTAAAATACCGGGCGGGCTATTAGGTATGTTAATCGTATCAGGGATAGGCATTATCGGTGTATTAGCTACTTTAGTCGTTAGTTTTATACCTCCTGATACTATTGATATTGGTAGCATTACTCGCTATGAATTAACCTTAGTATTTGGTTTAGTTGTAATGTGCTTACCACCCTTTATCAGTACTAGATTTCAAAAAAGTAAAATTAACTCTAAAAAACAATTAGAAGTTGCTTAAGAAGACGCAATGGATACAGGACAATCATATCCGCGTAGGATGTATGAATTTTATAAGTTTGAGATGCTACTTTATGATTGTGGTTTTCCAATTGGTTCAAAGCGTTTGCAAACCTATTGGAGTAACGGATGTCAGTTAACTTATTATTAACAACGCTCTTAGCACGCCTTCCTGAATTAGAATGGCAACTAAGTAAGTTTGAATTATCATTCAACTCTCGGGTATTTCCCAATGGTTTGTTTCGCTGTCACCCTAAAGATGACATCCAAGCTTATAGTAAGGAAGTTAAAACAGATATCAATACCCTAAGTCAACAAACAAACTTACGTGTAGCACATTATTTAGCGTTACAAATTAATCAGAAGATAAATGTTTTAGTTTCAGTATGTCAGCAACATTCTAAGAAAAAAGTGACCTCAGAAGTAGCCGACTTTACTCTTGATAGATTAACAACTCGCCAACAATGGCTACAAAATCTAGAACAGCAAATTACTTTATTAACGCAGCAAAAAGACGCTTTAGCCGCAACACTTGCTCAATCACAAAATTTAAATGGTGAGTCAAAATTAAAGCTGCAGGCTGAATTAGGCCAACTACAAAAACAGTTAACCTTAGCAAACGAGGCTTATTTAAAAGCAATGAATTAAATAGCTTAAACTTCAGTTTGATATAAAAACTATGATTTTCTATATCAAACTAGTCTTTTCATTATTGCATTGCTTTGATGGCAAGACATGCTAAGTCCTATATTGAATTCATCAATTAATACTGCGCTATATATTTAATCGAAAACAGAAGTGGCGACAAAGGGATTTGTCTGTGCTGGCTAATTTAGATCCTCGATTGTTTTTTGTTTACTTTGCTTATAGGCATTCCACTTTTTGTCATTCGCTAAAATATATTTACATGCTTCTTCAATAAAAAAATCACGGTAAGTAATTCCCGCCCATTGGCAGTACTTCATTATTTCTTCATGTGTTTTGACATTCATACGAATACGAAATGCAATTTTCTTTTGTGTAGCCGGTTCTGGGACAATAAGCATAATTTATACCTTAGGTTGATGTGACAAATGCAAAGACAATAAGTGTCTTATATCATGTAAAAAAATATCTAACAATAATTTTAACTTTCTGACTTAAATTATTTGACATATATTGCTCAAACGTGTAACTTAAAGTTGTCACTTTTATTTAGAAATAAACCTGACTCAATACATTGTTGTAAATAAAGGAGTAATTCTATGAAGAAAAACATTGTCGGTATACTAGCAGGCTGTTCATTGCTCATGCTTTCAGGTTGTCAAGTTATGTCCGGCGAACGAAGTGTTAATCAGTATAGCTCCGATGCAGCGATTACTACTTCAGTAAAGGCAGCTCTGGTAAATAATTCTGGCCTACCTGCTTCACGAATCCATGTGGAAACAGATAAAGGTACAGTTCTTCTAAGTGGTTTTGTTAAAACATATCAGCAGAAAATTAAGGCAGGTCAAATGGCTAGCCAAATAGAGGGAGTTAGAGTAGTTCAAAATAATCTTATTGTAAGAAAATAAGATAACGACCATAAATCTTAATTGCGTTAACTTGATTTAACTAAGGAAAAATGAAATGTCTAACAATAATAGAGTAGCTTTTGAGAACGGAAAAGAAAAAGTAAATCATTTTTATGAAGAAGGTAAGCAGAAAGCGGAAGATGCTTACCGCCAAGGGGAAAAAAAAGTAAGTGAAGCCGTTGAAAAGGGTGAGGAGAAAACCCAAGATTTTTATAATCAGGTCAAAGAATCAGCTGGTGAGCTTTATAACGAAAGTAAGAAAATTGTTAATGAGGCAAAAGATTATCTGCAAGTTAACTCTGATGAAATTCTAAATAAAGTTAAAGAGAAGCCTTTAAGTGCATTACTGATTGCTGGTGGAGTAGGTTTTGCCCTCTACAATCTTTTAAGAAAATAAACTACATTGAACAAATATAAATAGGAGTTGTATCATGAAAATAAGAACAATAAGTGCATTTTTACTAGGCTCCAGTGTCTTATTTGCTGCGAACACATTTGCCAGCCAAGGCGCAATAAATAGCGGTTTTTCTAAAGGCTACGATCTGCTCCCTCATGATCAATATACTTTAGAAGGTAATTGGTTTAGTACTCGTAACTTAAGTTGTAAAGTACGCGCTAAGGGCAATGAAGCAAATCCTATTATTATGACAGCATTGAAAAAGAGAGCAATTATAAATGGGTTGATTGTTCCAGAAGGAAATGCAATGACTGTTGTTCTACATCTCGGTGATACAATTCATTTTGAATTAGAAGCACGCTCAAAATTAAGCTTAATGAATAATGGTGAGCAATTGGTTAACTTAAATTGTTCCTAATTGGAGAACAATCCCTCAAGATTAAAGCCAACTGTGTTTAAGTTGGCTTTAATCATTTGCCCAGCTCGCTTAAAGGCTATTTTTTCTAATATTATTCCCACAAGATTAATTAACTAGTGGCGCAATCAATTATGAGCTTTTGTGGAATTTATTGAGCTAACTATACGTAAATACCGCAGTTGGTAAATTGCTCGCCTCATCTTGAGTAAAGTTATCTTGTTCTTTAAAAAATCGTTTTGGATAGGCCTTGGTGATAATTGCCTCATTAGGCTTTTGCGAAGTCCAAGAGTTAGAGTATAAATTAGGGTCTTTATGAGGATGAGATTTAGCGTTAGTGACAGTATTCATAGAATTTACCGGAGCTGGCAGCTCTTCTAGAATTGGCTTAGCCTCAATCTCTGCATTTAACTTTTGTAGGAAATTACCTAAAGTCTTAGTCGATTTATACCAATACATTTTAGCCGCATTGAATTCTGTTAACTCTACAGCATCTAATGCGACATAAGTCCCAATTATTGCAGCAGTAATAATAATTGCAAACGCTGCCCAGGGTATTACGCTAAAACTTGCCATGAGGCCTAAACCTATTAATAGTCCAGTAAATCCCGCAGAGCCACCAGCTATAGTACCAAAGGCCCCCACAAACCCTAAAAAAGCGGCTTGTCCTTTATCAGAGTTATTAACTAGGTGGCTTTGTTCATTAAGTTGATTAAGTAAAAATTGATTAATTCTTGCCTTTAAAACAGCATCAAATGTTTCTGAGTCTGAGTGCTTATAAAAATCATATATTGATTGCAATTTTAAATAATTTAATAAGTTAGCAATTAATTTTTTGTCTTTTGTATTTTCGTCGTTTAATTCTTTGATTTTCTTATTTAAGAAGTCATAAAAGTCGGCAGCAGAATCTAAGCCTTTATATTGCTTAGTTTTAGCAAAAAGTGCACTTAAATTATTTAGTAAGAGCGCTTCATAATGGTCTTGTTTCTTATTAAATTGCTCCTGTTCCTGTTTGGACTTCTTATAGGATAAATACATGATAGGTAGACTAGCTAACAAAAATATTGTGCCACATACGCCACCTAGTAAAAAAGTAGCTGCTCCGCCTATACCAAGGCTCAAAGCTGAGCTAACCATACCAAAAATGGGCCAAGCTACCCCACTTGCAGATCCTAACCCCTCGAATGTAGGTCTTAATAATGCCATAGGTTTACCTCTAAAAAATAAATGACTATAGGTAACATCAATTTTTATTCTTTTTGACTATTAGGAAATCAAAATGAGTTATGATTAAAGCGTTGTTGCGTGGCCCTAGCCGCCACACCTAAGGTTAACAGATTAGCCGGTATTTGAACAACCCTTAACAAATAATTTGTGACATTAATGTCAAATAGGCTATGACAAAAATTGAGTTGTATGATTTTTAAAAATCTGGCAAAATAAAGGTAATTTATTTTGTCACAAAATTTTATAGATTATAGGAGGGTAATTATGCTTATAAATCGAGAGCCTACTGCGCAGAAAAAAACACAATTTCGTATTAGGATGAGTGCAAAAATATATGATCAAGTTACACAATATTGTCAATGGGCAGGAATTAATAAGCGAGACTTCTTCATTGAAGAAGCCTGTAAGTATATCCTAGCTCACGATACAGAATGGCTTACCTATAAGCAAAGTGCCGATTTTGTAAATGTGGTATCTTTGCCCAATAATTCTATTGCTATAACGTCTTTACGAGATGGTAATAATGAGCAAACTTTAACTATGAATGAATTAATTCAGGATAATTAATTAACGCAAATAATTACCATTTAGATTGTTAATTTTAAATTTCATAGATTGGATGACATGGGGTCAATAATAATTAGGAGAAAGATATGTCTAGCGTAATGAGTAAACCCACTATTATTGGAGGTAATTTCAAACCGATGTCGCCCCAATTTAGAAGTGTTGTTTTACCGCCTATTTTAATAATAGTGTTGGCTACCTTAGGTAATTATTTTTATCAAAAATACATTTATTCTATTGTTGATAAAACTGATTTACCTACACTTAATATTATTGAGCAATTTACTTATTATTTTTCTTTAGCTTTAAGCTTTTACTGGTTGTTTACCAGAGTAATAAATAAGGTTACTCATTATCTATTGTCTACATCGTTATTAACGGCACATCAGACAATACGTATTTTATTACCTTTCTTTTCGAGTGTATTAAAAACGATTGTCTTCTTAATTGTATTTAATGCGTTAGTTCCTTATTTAGGACTACCTAGTCAATTTTCATATTTTTTAGAAAAATTGAGTAGTAGTTTGATTATCGGCGCTATTTCTTGGATTTTATTTAAATTAATCCATATTGCTGAGCAATTACTGTTACAGCATTATACAAGTAAATCTGAAAATGATGTTTTAGCTAGAAAAGTATTTACCCAAACGTTGATTTTAAAACGAATTGCCATGGCAATCATTGCTATCCTAACAGCTGGTGCTATTTTAATGTTATTTGATAATGTGCGAGCGTTAGGTGCGAGCGTTTTAACTACAGCTGGGGTAATTGGTTTAGTCTTAACATTTACGGCGCAACGTTCTTTAGCTAGCATATTTTCAGGATTAGAAATTGCCTTAACACAACCTATTAAGATAGGCGATGCGGTAGTAATTGAAAATGAATTTGGTGTTATCGAAGAAATCAATTTTCGTAATGTCATTATTAAATTATGGGATTGGCGACGTTTAGTTGTGCCAACTAATTACTTTTTAGAGCATCCTTTTCAGAACTGGAGTCGTGAGGAAACTAATAACTTAATTGGTACGGTTTATTTGTATGTAGACTTTACTTTGCCTATTGATAAACTGCGCGATGAATTAAAGCGAGTTTTACAAATTTCATCTCTTTGGGATGGGAAAGTATGTAGCATTCAAGTCAGTGAGTTACAAGATAGGGTGATGGAGCTACGTGTTTTATCAAGTGCTCGCACCCCTGGGGAGGCTTGGGATTTACGTTGTGAAGTTAGAGAAAAATTAGTTGATTTTATTGTTAAGAATTACCCAACTAGTTTGCCTGTTTCTCGTACTACTCAAATTGGTGAGAAAAAAATTACAGCGTAATATGGACGCGACACAAAGGCCCTGAAATAAGCGCTGTTGTGTCGCTATTTATTGAATTGATGCTGCATAGATACCTAGTTTAAAAATTGGTTTTATTTGGATAATTTTTTTATAGTATCGTCTAAATCCTCTACATCGCCCGAATAGTGGTAATATACTCTTTTTTGGCTACAATCTATAATACATAATGGTTCTTTAGGCTGATTATCTAACTGTTTAAAAACCCAATAAAGCCCGATTTCGTGGTCCTTTTGTACTAGCTGTAAAAGATCGAGCATTTTATTTTTCTCAATTTCAGCATAAGTACATACTAAACCTGCAGCATCACTTTTTATTTTATAAGCAAAATGTTTTTCTTTCATAGCCAATCCCTACATGCCTGATGTAATCAAATCCATTAATTTAAATAGTTAGATTTAGGTCAGTGTTAAGTTAATAACGCGCCCTATAACTTAATTATACGTGGTATTTTAAAGTTAGGTTAAATAATTAACTAAGAATTAATGACAGAGATTTAAGTAGAAATTTAAATGAACTATTCTAAAAGAAAAGTCAGTTAGAGTTTTACCCTAACTGACTTTTAATTATTTTAAAGAAACTTATTGTTGTTTACTGCTGCTATTGTTATTAAATAAATGCTTTAGTGCGAAGTCTTTTCCAATACATTCACCTATAGAATGACCCCATTTTCCTGCGCTTTCTTGGTTAATGGTAGCAGGAATTTGCGAGTAAAGTTCTTTTTCACATTTATCAACGCTTGCTGGTATTAAAGTAACACATTTATCATAGTTAATGTTAACTTCTGTTAAGCGTTTGCTAAGGGTGTCATCTTGTAAAAAGCCTTTACAAATAAGATCAGGTACAGCAGCTCTTAATTTGCCTAACCACTCATCTTTGGTTAACTCCTGAGATGAAGTAGAGCGCGTATCTTGACTTTGTGAACCGCTTGTTGATGGTGAGCTAGAGGTAGAACTTGGGCTAGTAGACGTTGTCGAACTACCACTAGTAGTATCACTTGCAGCAGCTGCCATAAGAAAAGATGAGAAAAGAACGCTACTTAATCCTAAGGCTGAATTTAGCATGTATTTTTTTAACATAATGATAGTCCCTTTCATGAGTGTTATCCTATTACAAGAATAGTCTTAAATTTTGAGATTGCATAATTATTTCTTATTCTTTGTTTTTCATAGCATAATTATCAATTAATCGAACGCTGCCAATAGTGACTGCAACGAAGCGCCGATTATCATGCTCTACTAAGTATTCGACATTTATCTTGTTTTCCTTTAGCTCTTGTAGCAAATCATCACAATTTTTATCTTGATGAAAAATCATCGCAAAGCGTTCAGCTAACTGCCGTTCATTTAACGTTAAGCGATTATTGCGGGAACTATAGGCTAATTGGCTCGTTTCCCGAATGGTGGGACAAACATTAATCGTAACAGGCATAAAAAAAGCATTAACCATATCCCGAATTAAACAATATTGTTGATAATCTTTCTCACCAAAATAAGCTTGCTTAGGTCTCACTATATTTAAAAGTTTCATCACGACCGTGAGAACACCATCAAAGTGGCCAGGGCGACTTGTTCCTTCCATGACCTGAGACAAGTTATTCTCGGTAATTTTATAGCGATAGCCATCTAGATACATGGCTTGTTCAGTAGGAAGTAGGCAGTAGTCAACGCCAATTTTTTGTAATAATTCTAAATCAGCCTCTAAGGTACGTGGATAATGAGTGTAATCGTCAGGTCGGTTAAATTGAGTTGGGTTAATAAAGAGACTAACAACGGTTAAATCATTTTCCTGACGACTTCGTTCCATTAAAGAAGCATGGCCTGCATGTAAGTTGCCCATAGTTGGCACAAAACCAAGCGTTAAATGAGGAGAAATAGTTGCTCTAAAGCTCAGCCACTCGCATAAGTCATTAAAAATTTGCATCGTCTAAGTATCCAATCAAATCATTGAGCTATCCCATTTTAGAAGATAGCTCTATAGAAAACTAAGTTTTAATAGGCGTATATGTCATTGGGAAATTTAACGTGTTGAATGTCCTCTACATAGTGATTAATAGCTGTTAACACCGTGCTTTTCACATCAGCAAACTGCTTGACAAATTTAGGTACAAAGTCTTGTTGTAATCCTAACATGTCATGCCAAACTAAAACTTGCCCATCTGTTACAGCACCAGCACCTATGCCTATCGTTGGAATGCCTAAGCTATCCGTGATTTTTTTTGCTAAATGTTGCGGAATACATTCAAGAACTAATGCAGAGCAGCCTGCATTTTCTAGATTTTTTGCTTGTTGCACTAAGTGTATAGCCTGATCTTCATTCTTTCCTTGAACCTTGTAACCACCATATTGATGAATTGATTGCGGCATAAGTCCAATGTGGCCAAGAATAGGAATCCCAGCAGTCACTAAATAGGCAATCGTTCGACAGGTGTCATCATCCCCGCCTTCAATTTTGATTGCTTGTGCGCCTGCTTGTATTAACTTTCTAACATGAGCTACGGTTTCGGTTTGTGATCCACGATGGCAAAGAAAAGGTAAATCACTAATTACCAATTGCTGCGTTATCCCGCGAGCAACAGCCGCAGTGTGTAAAACCATCATCTCTATTGTTGCCATAACGGTGCTGTTATGGCCATGAACAACCATGGCGACACTATCGCCTACTAAAACACAGTCTAGATTAGACTCAGCAATAATTTTAGCGGAAGGGTAATCATAACAAGTAAGCATGGATATTTTTTGTCCTGCTTGCTTTTTCTTAATGAAATCAGTAATTTTCATTTATTTCACTCCTAAAGACATAAGCGAAATAAAATGAAGATAGGGATAATAATATTGGTACCTGTCTCATCGATCAAGTCCTCCAAGAAAAGTTAATAAGCAACCTTTTGCTTTTGAAGCATAGCGGTTTAAGTCGCTGCGAGTTCGTCAGCGCAAATTAAGTTTAAAGGACGCGCAACAAATTGCAAGATAGGTTATTATTAATACTTTAATTTAAAACGTGTAAAAGAATTTATGTTGCCTATAGAGAATTTAAATAACCCAGGTGAGCATGCTTTTTTCTTTCAAGGCAAAGCTGGCCCTCTGGAAGCTATATTAACTTTACCTGCCCAAATAAATACAGATTACGTAGCAATATTAGGCCATCCGCATTCGCTGCAAGGTGGCACAATGAATAATAAAGTCGTAACGACGATGGCGCGTGCTTTTAAAGAATTGGAAATACCATCCGTGCGATTTAATTTTCGTGGCGTAGGCCAGTCAGTGGGGCAGTATGATGCGGGTATAGGTGAAAGTGAGGATATGTTAGTTTTAAGTAAGCTTTGGCAACAGCATCATCCCAATACTCAGCTTATATTTTCTGGTTTTTCTTTTGGTTCTTTTGTTGCTTATCGCGCGGCCGCGCAAAGTGAGGCAAAATTATTAGTCACTATTGCACCACCTTTTCATCATTATAATTATTTAGAATTTACGGCCCCAAAGCCTTGGTATATTTTGCAAGGCGATGAGGATGACATTTCCCCATTGGCTATGGTTTTAGATTTTGCTGACCAAGCTAATCCTAAAATCCCTGTTATTCGCTTTGCTGATACCGGCCATTTCTTTCATGGAAATTTATTATTATTAAAATCTAAACTTATGGATATTGTTCAGGCCCAGGTGTTAGGGGCATGAGCTTAATTGCCAACTATGATGCCACGATTGCTAGTGGCGATATTCAAGATAATCCGCTACAGAGGCAAGTTTTATTTCATTTAGACAGGCTTATTAACGATTTTGCATTGCAGAAAAAAAGTTGGTTTAATTGGCTTAAGCGCGATTCTTTTCTTGGTGTTTATATTTATGGCCCTGTAGGTGTTGGTAAAACATTCCTTATGGATCTTTTTTTTGAATCAATTCCTGTAGAAAAGAAGCTGCGTTTTCATTTTCATCATTTTATGCAGCAAATAGATACGCAATTGCGACAATTGCAAGGCATACCCAATCCCTTACAGCGCATTGCCAATGATATTGCAAAAAAAGCGCAGCTGCTTTGTTTTGATGAGTTTATGGTTGATGATGTGGCTTATGCCATGATTTTAGCAGAGCTTATGCAAGCATTATTTGCTAGAAAGGTAATCTTAGTGGCTACGTCAAATGTAGCCCCTGATGGTTTATATCGTAATGGGGTTCAACGTGCCCGCTTTCTTCCAGCGATTGCAGCCATTAAGAAGCATTGCGAGGTAGTGCATCTAGGGGATAACAGAGATTATCGTCTAGGCCGAGAACTTAATTTGGAAACGTATATTTCTCCTTTAGGAGAAGCAGCGAACAATTTATTAAGTAAACAGTTTGATTTTTTAGCACCAAATGCACAAACTTATGGCATAGTAACGATACAAAAGCGAGAGATTCCTTATATTAAGTTAGGCAATCGCACTATTTGGTTTGATTTTAAAGTGATTTGTAATTTACCTCGTAGTCAGTTGGATTACTTAGAGATTGCTGAACGTTTTGATACCGTTTTTGTAAGCGATATTCCAAAATTAGGGGAACAAGACACGGTATTTGCTATCTTACTTATTCACTTTATTGATGTGATGTATGATCAAGGTATACGTTTAATTGCTTCAGCCGCAGTTCCCATTGATGAACTTTATACCCAAGGTGAAATGAGCCAAGCATTTAAAAGAACACAAAGTCGTCTCCATGAAATGCAATCCATTGATTATATAAAGCGTCATCCAAGGCGGGCCATGTCTTATTTGTCTTCAATATAAAAGCTAGTTCATAACATGTGTATGAAATCTAGATTAAAAAGAGCAGCCTTATCTAGAACCAATCATTATCTATTAGATTCCAGGCACATTAACTACTATTTACTCATAATGAGAATGATTATCGCTATCATTTGTGCTAGAATAAAGCCAGAAATTTCAATTTTCCTAAACTTAGCTAAAAAATAATGAAAAAAATGCGTATAACTGATTTAGTTAAAGGTGACCGCGTACGTCTTATTGACTTTGGTAACACCAAATTAGTCTATCGCCAGCGCCTATTATCGCTTGGTGTGACTCGAGGCGTTGAGATAGAAATAATTAGAGCAGCGCCACTTGGCTGCCCACTCCAGATTGATATACGAGGAACTTCAATTACTTTGCGCAAAGAAGAGGCTGCTGAATTAGAATGGGAGCCTATATGACCCATGTTTTATTAATAGGAAATCCTAATTGTGGTAAGACAACATTATTTAATGCACTAACGGGTGATAATCAGAAAGTAGGTAATTGGCCTGGGGTTACTGTTGAAAAAAAGACAGGAGCCTTTACGCTTACGAATCAATCAATAAGTATTACTGATTTACCAGGTATTTACTCTTTAAATTCATCATGTGTGGCAAGTCAGGATGAACAAATTGCTGCTAACGCCATAGTGACGGTACCTGCTGATGTCATCATCAATGTCGTAGATGCTTGCCATTTAGAACGTCATTTATATTTAACCAGCCAATTATTAGAATTAGGCAAGCCTGTTATTTTGGCACTTAATATGATTGATATTGCCAAACAACGTGGTATTGCCATTGATATAACGTGTTTAGCGCAACAATTGCAGTGTCCAGTAATTGCTATTCAAGCACACAAGAAAGTAGGCCTTAACGAATTACAGCAAGCCATTCTTCATACAGCAAAGACACCGGGTCCTCTTGATTTACAATTTCCTTCAGACTTACAAAAACGACTTAACAGTCTTAAACAAGATTTAATTAGAATAAGGCAATTACCAGCCACGTTAGCCCAATATTATGCTATGCGCAGTCTAGAGGGTGATAATTTTTTAATAGCGACGCACGTAGGAGAAGATAGCGTTCAATTAATTAAAAAAAATTCCGATGATGATATTTTGTTGGCCGATGCACGCTACCAAAAAATTCATCAGATAATAAGCTTAGTACAGAAAAAGCATAGCGATGCCAGTGAGCATTTTACAGCTAAATTAGATCGCGTCCTATTACATCGTTATTTGGCATTGCCAATCTTTTTTGCGGTTATGTATTTAATGTTTTTATTTGCAATTAACATAGGCGGTGCTTTGCAAGATTTTTTTGATATCACATCTAATGCTTTGTTTGTGCAAGGGCCAAAGTATTTGCTAGAAGCGATGCATACGCCACCGTGGTTAATTGCGTTACTTGCTTATGGTGTTGGTGTAGGAATTACAACGACATTGACATTTATTCCTGTGATTGCGGCGATGTTTTTTTTCTTAGCGTTACTGGAAGTATCAGGTTACATGGCGCGTGCTGCTTTTGTCGTTGATAAAATCATGCGCCTACTCGGTCTACCTGGTAAAGCATTTGTACCGATGATAGTTGGTTTTGGGTGTAATGTGCCAGCAATTATGGCTGCAAGAACACTAGATTCAGATAGAGAGCGCCTGCTAACTATCGTAATGAGTCCTTTTATGTCTTGCAGCGCTCGTTTAGCGATTTACTCTGTCTTTGTTGCTGCGTTTTTCCCATATGGTGGGCAAAATATCGTTTTCTGCCTTTATATGATAGGCATTTTGATGGCTGTTACTACAGGTTTTATTCTACGCAAAACAACATTACGCGGCTATTCTTCACCTTTAATTCTTGAGTTACCTGCCTACCATAGGCCAACTTTAGGGCGCTTATTAAAAGAAATGTCTTTGCGTTTGCGTTATTTTATAACCCGGGCTGGACGTTTAATTATTCCTGTTTGTGTCATTTTAAGTGGTTTAAATGCTTTGACTATTGATGGCGGTTTTAGTGCTGCTGAGGCAAGCACGCAATCCATGTTATCTCTATTGGGGCAGTGGCTTACACCTTTATTTTCACCTATGGGTATTGAAGCTAATAATTGGCCTGCGACTGTTGGCTTATTAACCGGCATGTTAGCGAAAGAAGTAGTCATTGGCTCTTTAAATTCTTTGTACGCGCAACTAAGTCATCTAGGTCACTATCAAGCTGCTGGTGCTTTTAATTTATGGCAGTCATTGCACGATGCATTGTGGTCTATTCCGCAAAATTTATCCGAATTAGGTCATGCATTGATAAATCCAATTTTAGCAAGTGCGCCTGATAATGAGGTTTCGCAATCTGTTTATGGGGAAATGAGCCGTCGTTTTGATGGCCAGGCTGGCGCATTTGCTTATCTATTATTTGTTTTACTTTACATACCTTGTGTTTCTACTATGGCTGCCATTAGGCAGGAAGCTAGTCGTAAGTTAATGTGGTTTTCGGTTAGTTGGTCATTTCTAATTGCTTATGCGTCTGCTGTTATTTTTTATCAGATTGCACGGTTTAATTTGCACCCTTTGCAGTCACTCGTTTGGATTATACTTATGTTAATAAGTATTGGGCTATTTATAATTGGTCTTCGCTATCGCGCTCTTCATTTAGGAACTAAGCATGCTCTTACAAATTCTTAATTATTTACGTCGCGAAAAAGTAGCTAGTAACCAGCAATTAGCGCGAGAATTTGATTTAGATTTACTAGCATTAGAACCTATGCTAGAGGTATGGGTAAAACGGGGGATTGTTGCTTGTTGTCAAGAAGAGCTAAGATGTCAGCGAGGTTGCCTTAAAAGTTGTCGTAAGCAGCCTTTGGTGTATTATAAAATAATTAATTAACTTAGGATTTTTTTACAAAAAAACTACTTAATCTAGGTAATTTACACTTTTTTTTCTATTAATAAGTCATTAAACCCCATGCTTGGCTGCTAATTTTAGGCTAAGATACAATTAAGGTTAAAACAGGTAGTGATAATGGCTGTCGATATAGACATCACTGATCCGGAATATGCACAACAAATCGAAGAGCTTAGGCAAAAAATCGTAGTTGATAATTTCGATGATCCTATTGTGCTAATTGAGCGAATTTATCAGCTGTGGTGGCATTGGGCTGATTTTGAGCTTTTTGTTATTAATCCTACCATTGATCCCATTTCCCCTCCTTTGATCATTAATCCTGAGCCTTTAGGAAATGGTGAATATGAATTTGTTTATCCTATTATAGATAGAGGTAACCGCTTAAGCACGTCTAAAGCACAGGATATGTTTACTGCTGGCATGTCTATGTGTAAGTTATATTTTACTATTGAAAAAATGATTTACTTGTTAATAGAGCGTTTAAAATCAGGTGGGGTTAGTTCTGAAACAGAAGTGCAAGTTGCTTTCGGTGGGCATGAAAAAGCGCAACGTAAGGCATTCGAGTCAATTATTAATTTAAACTATAATGTGGTTGTGACTAATTTTGATCCTGGTGCTTGGGGCGAACGCTACTTGAAAGTTATTAAAACAATAGCTGATAAAGGGTATGGTTACCCACCCGAATCTCCCCGACAACCTTACCAACAGCATACAAGCTCTGGACCTAAATCTTCACGTTAACAGGATTTC
Source organism: Legionella beliardensis (assembly GCF_900452395.1). Classification (NCBI taxonomy): domain Bacteria; kingdom Pseudomonadati; phylum Pseudomonadota; class Gammaproteobacteria; order Legionellales; family Legionellaceae; genus Legionella; species Legionella beliardensis. Next base: position 2,953,066 of record NZ_UGNV01000001.1, on the reverse strand, counting down.
AATTTAAATAAATTAGCCTAATACTTGTCCACTTGCCGAGAAAGTATTGAGGCTTTTTAAAACGAATGATTCCATACCCAATTGCCAGTGGTATTAGGATTAGCCAATAACATAGTTTATAAATGGTTAAAGGGCCATAAGTAGAAATAACTTGTAAGCGCCATGTCTTTAACCCTACCGTTTGGCCGCTTAGCCTAAGACAAATAAAATAATAGGTAAAAATAGTTAACAGCAATAATATTTGATACCATCTACTTCCTGGTGGAATGGAGGTTTGCTGACTGGCAATCATACAAAGAGCAGTTGTTAACATGAGTAAGGCCAGTATGATAAATAAATCATATATAGTGGCTAAAGCAAATCTAAATAACATAAAATGTCCTTAGCTATTTCTCTTTGCACATATACTTTGCGCTAAAAAAACAGAATGGTATACTTTCAATTCTTGCTATGCCCATGAGGCCCAAGCATCAACGATTCGTTTTAAAATAATGCAATTAGCCTAATTTATGATGTTTGATGTAAAATGCTCACCAGACTAGCAGTTATTAATAGTTTGTTACGGTAATTAAACGCTGTGGCTTACAGTTACGTAAGCGATAAGTATTATTTTTAAAAACTAGATTAAAAATACTTATAAGTAGATTTTCTATATCATAATTAGATATGAATTGACAATTTTGTTTGTTATTAAAAAGGATACATTAAAAAGTGAATAAAAAAAGACCGGTAAATCTTGATTTAACTACAATAAAATTTCCTCCTATGGCTATTGCATCCATTCTGCATCGCGTTTCTGGATTAGCGCTATTTCTTCTTTTCCCAATTATTCTTTACTACCTTGATTTGTCCCTAGGGTCAGCAAATTCATTTATTAATGTGCGCCATATCCTATCAGGCATTACTGCAAAATTAATACTTTGGGCATTTGGGGCTGCTTTAATTTACCACTTATTGGCAGGGATTCGGCATTTAATGATGGATGCAGGCTATGGTGAGCACTTAAGTGCAGGGCGCCAGAGTGCTATTGCAGTCATTGTAGCTTCAATTATTTTAACTCTACTTCTAGGATTTTGGCTATGGTAAGTAATGTCACCAGTTTAACAGGAAACGGCTTAAAAGATTGGCTAATTCAGCGAGCTACAGCCATTTATTTTGGGCTTTACTGTCTTTTTATCTTCGGTTTTTTGTTTGCGCATCCACAATTGCAATTTGGGCAGTGGCATGCATTATTTCATAATATTTTTTTTAAAGCCGCAACAGTCATGGCATTAGTAGCTTTATCTTTACATACGTGGATTGGTGTGTGGACAGTGACGACTGATTACGTTAAATCTACTGCTGTGCGGTTGTTCTTGCAAATGGTTGTTCTAGTTTGGCTTAGTGCCCAATTTATTTGGGGTTTATTGATTGTATGGGGGCAATAATATGAGTATGCCAATTGCAAGGAATAAATTTGATGCTGTGATTATTGGGGCAGGTGGCGCAGGTATGCGTGCTGCATTGCAGCTTGCAAATTCCGGTTTAAAAGTCGCGCTATTGTCTAAAGTTTTTCCGACACGTTCGCACACCGTTTCTGCACAAGGTGGTATTACATCTGCATTAGGAAATGCTCACCCAGATGACTGGCGTTGGCATATGTATGATACCGTAAAAGGTGCAGACTACATTGGCGATCAGGATTGTATTGAATATTTATGTAAAACGGGTCCTGAAGCGGTTTATGAATTAGAGCATATGGGATTGCCTTTTTCACGCATGGATGATGGTAGAATCTATCAACGCCAGTTTGGTGGTCAGTCAAAGAATTTTGGTGGCGAGCAAGCTGCACGAACCTGTGCTGCTGCAGATAGAACGGGACATGCTTTATTACATACGTTATATCAACAAAACTTAAAAGCAAAAACGCATGTTTTTAGTGAATGGTATGCGCTTGATTTCGTAAAAGATGCGCATGGGCGTATTGCTGGTGTGACTGCTTTATCGATTGAAACGGGCGAAATTGTTTTTTATCAGACTCGCGTATGTATTTTAGCAACAGGTGGTGCTGGCCGTATTTATCAATCTACCACGAATGCTTATATTAATACAGGCGATGGTTTCGGCATGGCATTGCGCGCAGGCATTCCACTCCAAGACATGGAAATGTGGCAGTTTCACCCTACAGGCATAGCTGGGGCAGGAACGCTCGTTACTGAAGGTTGCCGTGGGGAAGGTGGTTACCTGATTAACAAGGATGGCGAGCGTTTTATGGAGCGTTATGCGCCTCGCGTAAAAGATTTAGCATCGCGAGACGTTGTTGCTCGTTCGATGGCGTTAGAAATTCGTGCTGGTAGAGGATTTGATCCTACAGGCGTTGATCACGTGAAATTAAAGCTTGATCATTTAGGGGCTGATTTAATTATGTCGCGGCTACCTGGTATTCGCGAATTGTCTTTAAAGTTTGCGGGCGTTGATCCCATTGTTGAACCAATACCCGTAGTTCCTACTTGTCATTATAGTATGGGCGGTATTCCTACTAATATACATGGGCAAGTATTAACGCACCAAAATGGTGACGATCAAATTGTGGAAGGGTTATATGCTGTAGGTGAATGTGCTTGTGTCTCAGTGCATGGTGCTAATCGTTTAGGCGGTAACTCTCTCTTAGATTTAGTTGTATTTGGGCGAGCTGCAGGTCTTCATGTTGAAGAATTATGGCTTGCCAATGAGCTTCCTGAGATGGCTTATGTCTCTGATGATGATTTGATGCCAGCACTAGCTCGGTATCTTCGTTGGGAAAGCTCAACCGATGGTGAGAGTCCTGCTGAAATTCGAGATGCCATGCAGCGTGTGATGCAAGAAGATTTTGGCGTTTTCCGTACTGGAAAAGTGATGGAAGAAGGCTTGCATCGATTACAATCGCTTCGTGAACGTCTAAAGCATGCTAAACTAAGTGACAAAAGCCAAATTTTTAATACTGAACGTATTGCTGCTTTAGAATTAGATAATTTAATGGCTACAGCTTATGCTACGGCCCACTCAGCACTTGCTCGCACAGAAAGCCGAGGTGCTCACAGTCGGGAAGATTTCCCTAAGCGAGATGACGCTAACTGGATAAAGCACACGCTTTATTTTGAAGAGGGTGAGCAGGTTGATTATCGACCTGTTAACACAACACCTAGATATGTCGAGCCATTGGCGCCCAAAGAACGCGTCTATTAAGAGGATATGTTATGGCTGATAATAGAAAATTGACCTTATCCATTTATCGTTATAACCCTGAAGCTGAAGGCAATGAAAAACCTTACATGCAGGATTATGTGATAGAAATTCCAGCAAAAAGTGATCCAATGCTATTGACTTTGCTTGAAAAAATTAAAGCAGAGCAAGATGTTACTTTAGCCTATAGGCGCTCTTGCCGAGAAGGTGTTTGTGGCTCTGACGGTATGAATATTAATGGTACCAATGGGCTGGCTTGTATTACTTCGCTCTCCCAACTTAACACCGATAAGATAGTGATCAGGCCTTTACCTGGTTTTCCTGTCATTCGCGATTTGGTTGTTGATATGACGCAATTCTATCAACAATATGAACGGATTGAGCCTTACTTGCAAAATGATGGTGTGGCGCCAGCACGTGAACGGCTCCAATCACCTGCAGAGCGTTCGTTACTGGATGGTTTATATGAGTGTATCTTATGCGCTTGTTGTACCAGCTCTTGTCCCTCCTATTGGTGGAATCCAGATAAATTCGTTGGTCCCGCTGGACTTTTACAAGCTCGTCGCTTTTTAGCAGATAGCCGTGATACTGCTACTATACATCGGTTGGATAAATTAAAAGATCCATTCAGTGTATTTCGTTGTCGTACAATTATGAATTGTGCAAATGTTTGCCCGAAGGGACTCAATCCGGCGCAAGCGATTAGTAATATTCGCCTGCAGATGTTGAATCAGGAAACCTAATATAATTTTTCTGGTTTGCTGCCATGTCCAGCAAACCCCTTGGGAGAAAAATATGAGTAGTAATCTGCAAAAACAATGGGCTTCTTCTTATTTGTCAGGCGGCAATATGGCCTATGTCGATGCTTTGTATGAAGACTTTTTAGCAGATCCTAATTCTGTCCCTACTGATTGGCGCTTAGCTTTTGAAGCGCTACCTAAAGTAGACTCAATAAAAAAAGAAATTTCACATCGTGATATACGCAATTATTTTTTAGAAAATGCAAATAAAAGAGTTGTTAATCAAGTAAGTGCGCCTTCTGCAGATAGCAAGCAGTTTCAAGTTGCTCATTTAATTAATGCCTATCGTTCTTATGGGCACCATGTCGCTAAACTTGACCCACTTGGTATGACTGAGCGGGTACAAGTCCCAAGCCTTGAGTTAAGTTATCATAACTTATCCCAGGACGATTTAAATCATCATTTTTTTGCTGGAAATTATTTTCAAGCAAAGGATATGTCGCTTAAAGAGATTTTAGAGGCATTAAGAGATACTTATTGTGGCAGCATAGGTATCGAATACATGCATATTTCCAATGTAGAAGAAACCCAATGGTTGCAGCAAAAGTTAGAAACTGCCCGAGGTCGGCCTAATTTTGATACAGCAAAGAAAAAAGAAATACTTAATGATTTAATTGCTGCAGATGGTTTAGAGCGTTATTTAGGTACTCGCTATGTAGGACAAAAGCGCTTTTCATTAGAAGGCGGAGATGCTTTTATTCCCATGATGAAAGAAATTATTCGTCAAGGTGGCCAACAACAAGTAAAAGAAATTATTATTGGCATGGCGCATCGGGGCCGCTTAAATGTTTTAGTTAATGTTTTAGGGAAAGCACCTGACCAACTTTTCCAAGAATTTGAAGGCAAAATTGTTTCAGAAAGAACAGGCGATGTAAAATACCACTTGGGCTTTTCTTCGGATATTCGTACAGAAAGTGGCGATATTGTGCATTTAGCCCTAGCTTTTAATCCTTCTCACTTAGAAATTATAGGTCCTGTGGTTGAGGGCTCTGCAAGGATACGCCTTGAGCGCCGTGATGACTTAGCACAGAAAAATACGGTGGTTCCCGTGGTTATCCATGGGGACGCTGCTTTTGCAGGTCAGGGTGTGGTCATGGAAACATTTAACTTCTCCCAGGCTCGCGGCTACTCAACTGGAGGAACTGTCCACATCGTCATCAACAACCAAATTGGTTTTACAACCAGTAATCCCTTAGATGCACGCTCAACCCTTTATTGTACTGATGTTGCTAAAATGGTTCAGGCTCCTGTTATACACGTTAATGGTGATGATCCAGAGGCAGTTGTGTTTGCAACTCAAATCGCATTTGATTTTCGTATGAAATTTAAACGGGATGTGGTCATTGATTTAGTTTGTTACCGACGTCATGGTCATAATGAAGCAGATGAGCCTTCTATTACACAGCCTACAATGTATAAGAAGATTAAAAGTATGCGCCCATTGCGAGAAACGTATGCTGAGCATTTGATTAAAGATGGTTTAATTACGAAAGAAAAAGTTGATGAGCTCATCGAAAACTATCGCAATACCTTAGATAAGGGACAGCCTGTTGTTAATACTGTTCATGACAATTACGAAGGCAAAATATCAATTGATTGGTCACCTTATCTCCATGCTAAATGGACAGATAAAGTAGACACAACCATTAGTGAAGAGACATTAAATCAACTCTCTCAAATACTACATAATTTACCCAAAGGTTTTGAAGTACACCCTGTAGTTAAGAAATTACTGAATGAGCGGGAAAAAATGACAACTGGTGATGTGCAAATGAACTGGGGTTATGCGGAAACCATGGCTTATGCTAGCCTTTTACACGAAGGTTATTGTGTTAGATTATCAGGACAAGATTCAGGTCGGGGAACTTTTGCGCATCGTCATGCCGTTTTACATGATATTCAGACCGGTGAAGTGAATATTCCTTTAGAAAGAACGGTTAATAACTCAGATACGCACTTTGTTGTCATCGATTCTGTTTTATCAGAAGAAGCAGTTCTTGCATTTGAATATGGTTATGCTGCGTCTGCGCCAAATTCCTTAGTAATTTGGGAAGCGCAATTTGGTGATTTTGCTAATGGTGCGCAAGTTGTTGTCGATCAGTTTATCAGTTCAGGCGAGCAGAAATGGGGGCGTTTATGCGGCTTAGTTATGTTTCTACCTCATGGTTATGAAGGGCAGGGGCCAGAGCATTCGTCTGCACGTTTAGAACGTTATATGCAATTATGCGCTCAACATAACATTCAAGTGTGTACACCAACAACGCCTGCTCAAATTTTTCATATGCTGCGCCGACAGGTTTTACGTAAATTCCGTAAGCCTTTAATTGTGATGACACCAAAAAGTTTACTTCGTCATAAGTTAGCGGTTTCGCCAGTAATCGATCTGACACAGGGTAAATTCCACAATGTTATCCCTGAAATTGATGATATAGATCCAATGAAAGTGACAAGAGTCGTATTATGCTGTGGAAAAGTATATTATGATCTTTTACAAAAACGCCGTGATGATCAATTAAACCATGTTGCTATTGTGCGTATAGAACAATTATATCCATTTCCTAAAAAGTCATTGGTTAATATATTAGCCAAGTACTCTTTGGCAAAAGATATTGTTTGGTGTCAGGAAGAGCCACAAAATCAAGGTGTGTGGTTTGCATCACAACATAATATTAAAGATTGTTTACAAATTGATCAGCATTTGCGTTATGCTGGCCGAGGTTTTGCGGCAGCTCCTGCAGTTGGTAGTCCAGTTTTACATGCTGAGCAGCAGCAAGAGTTAGTAAACCAAGCATTAGCAGATTAACTGTCTAAACTATATAATCGAAAAAGGTCTAACCATGTCTATTGAAGTTAAAGTACCTAATTTGCCAGAGTCGGTTGCTGATGCAACCATTGCCACATGGCATAAAAAAATTGGCGATAAAGTGAGCCGAGATGAAAATCTTCTTGATTTAGAAACGGATAAAGTTGTCTTGGAAGTTCCTGCTCCAGCAGATGGCGTTCTTAAGGAAATTCTGTTTAAAGAAGGGGATACTGTTACATCAGGCGAGCTTCTAGCGCGTATTGAGGAAGGTGCAAGCGCTGATGCAAAAGCACAACCTACTCCTAGCGCGGATACGCAAAAAACAGAAGAGCAATCTAGTTCGGATGAAAAAGTTGCCGGCCCTGCGGTACGTAGACTTTTATCTGAAAATAATTTACAGGCAGCAGAGGTACCAAGTTCTAGCAAAGATGGACGACTAACTAAAGAAGATGTGGAGGCATTTATTGCTGCCAATCGCGAAAAATCTAAATCTGAACCAACATCTCAACCTAAGGCTCAAGCAGCTGCTAAAAGCACTAATGTTGCCAGAGAACAAAGCACAACTGCGGGTGATCGTGAAGAACGTCGCGTTCCTATGACCAGATTACGCGCTAAAATTGCCGAGCGCTTAGTTCAGGCACAGCACAATGCTGCTATGTTAACTACGTTTAATGAAGTTAATCTTAAAGCGGTTATGGATTTACGTGCTCAATATAAAGATTCCTTTGAGAAAAAGCATGGTGTTCGTTTAGGGTTCATGTCTTTCTTTACTAAAGCGGTCGTTGAAGCATTAAAGCGTTTTCCTGCCGTTAATGCATCGATAGATGGTCAAGATATTGTTTATCACGGTTATTATGACATTGGGGTTGCTGTTTCTACCGAAAGAGGCCTTGTGGTACCAGTGATAAGAAATGCTGATCAATTATCCATGGCAGAGATTGAGCAAGTCATCATTGATACAGCAACTCGAGCGCGCCAAGGTAAATTAGCGATGGAAGAAATGCAAGGTGGGACGTTTACCATTACTAATGGTGGCGTTTTTGGTTCTTTATTAGCAACCCCTATCATTAATCCGCCGCAGACTGGTATTTTAGGTATGCATAAAATCGAAGACAGGCCTATTGTTGAAAAAGGCGAAATTGTAATTCGCCCCATGATGTATATCGCTTTATCTTACGATCATCGTTTAATAGATGGTAGAGAATCAGTTCAGTTTCTTGTCAATGTCAAAGAGTTGTTAGAAGATCCTACTCGTTTATTGCTGGATGTTTAATAAAAACGATATGCCTATGTTTGATCAAACATAGGCATGTCTTGGTTTTTACCCAATCATTGCTAACTAAGTGCTAGCTTTAGACACCTATGTCCGTATCCTTAAATCCATGTTAAAATTCGGCCACTTAATTTAAGTCAGATAGAAACACTAGGGTAGTAATAATGAATTTACATGAATATCAAGCGAAGCAATTGTTTGCCAGTTATGGTTTACCTACACCTAACGGTCATGTTGCTTATAATGTTGAAGATGCAATTCAAGCGGCCTCTCTCTTATCAACGCCAAAATGGGTAGCTAAAGCGCAAGTTCACGCGGGTGGTCGAGGTAAAGCTGGTGGCGTAAAGCTAGTAGCTACTAAAGATGAGTTAGCAGCTTATGTTAAATCATTATTGGGCAATCGCTTAGTAACCTACCAAACAGATGCAAAAGGTCAACCAATTAATGCGGTTTTAATTGAAGAAACATGCGATATAGACCGCGAATTGTATTTAAGCGCTGTAGTCGATAGAGCGAGCCAGCGGGTTGTTATTATGGCGTCTACTGAAGGCGGTGTTGAGATTGAAAAAGTAGCTCATGAAACACCTGAAAAGATTTTTAAGGTTATAGTTGATCCTTTAGTTGGTGTAATGCCTTATCAATGTCGTGACTTAGGGTTTAAGCTTGGTTTGGATAATGATCAAATTAAACAATTTACGCAGTTAATGATAGGCCTTGGCAAAATGTTTGTGGAATGTGACTTAAGTTTGTTAGAAATTAATCCACTTGTGGTCACTAAGACAGGTCAGCTTATTTGCTTAGATGGCAAGATAAATGTTGATAGTAATGCTTTATACAGACAGCCTAAATTAAAAAATATGCGTGATCCTTCGCAAGAGGATGAGCGTGAAAACAGGGCTACTGATTGGGAATTAAATTATATTCCTTTAGACGGGGAAATCGGTTGCATGGTAAATGGCGCAGGTCTTGCTATGGCTACTATGGATGTCATCAAGTTACATGGTGGTGAACCTGCAAACTTCTTAGATGTTGGTGGCGGTGCTACTAAAGAGCGTGTTACTGAAGCATTTAAAATTATTGTCTCTGATGAAAAAGTAAAAGGAATATTAGTCAACATTTTTGGTGGGATTGTCCGGTGTGATCTTATTGCTGAAGGTATACTTGCTGCGGTAAAAGAAGTCGATGTAAAAATTCCAGTGGTTGTGCGTTTAGAAGGTAATAATGCAGCACTTGGGGCTGATATCCTAAATAAAAGTGATTTAAACGTCATTGCTGCTAATAGTTTAACTGATGCAGCGAACAAAATAGTGGCAGCAGTTGCCAAGCAGTAACTAAACAAGTGTTCTAAAGGTTCAAACCTATTAAATAATTGAGGCAAGCAATGAGTGTTTTAGTAAATAAAGATACAAAAGTAATTTGTCAGGGCTTTACAGGTAAACAAGGGACATTTCATTCTGAACAAGCGATAGAATACGGTACCAAAATGGTAGGTGGGGTTACACCTGGTAAGGGCGGGCAACAGCACCTAGGTTTACCTGTGTTTAATACAGTGCGGGAAGCCGTTGAGGAAACTGGTGCAGATGCATCAGTTATTTATGTTCCAGCTGCGTTTTGTAAAGATTCAATCTTAGAAGCTGCAGATGCGGGTATAAAATTAATTGTTTGTATTACCGAAGGCGTGCCCGTATTAGATATGCTACAAGTTAAAGTTTATCTAGAAAATAATACGCATTCACGACTAATTGGGCCTAATTGTCCCGGAATTATTACACCTGGTGAATGTAAAATAGGTATTATGCCAGGCTCCATTCATTTGCCAGGTAAGGTCGGTATTGTTTCCCGTTCTGGAACGCTAACTTATGAAGCGGTAAAACAAACAACCGATAAAGGGTTTGGCCAGAGTACTTGTATTGGTATTGGTGGAGATCCTATTCCTGGTACAAGTTTTATCGATGCATTAGCTTTATTCGAAAAAGACCCACAAACCGAAGCGATTATTATGGTTGGTGAAATTGGCGGCTCTGCCGAGGAAGAAGCAGCAGAATTTATTAAATCACACGTCACTAAACCAGTCGTTTCCTATATTGCAGGCGTTACTGCACCTCCAGGTAAAAGAATGGGTCATGCGGGCGCAATTATTTCTGGTGGCAAGGGGACTGCGGCAGAGAAATTTGCAGCACTTGAAGCAGCTGGTGTTGTGACTGTAAGATCGCCTGCTGAGTTGGGTGATGCTATTGGTGAAGTAACTGGTTGGTAAGATTAATTTACTTTGTTCACTTGCAAGAAGGTTTTTACTTCAATTGTAAGTAAAATAGCCTGGCGAAATGCAGTGTGAAACCTGGGTGCAGGCCTTTAGGCCTGCACCCAGGCTACATTTACTCCAGGCAAATGCATGCATTAATTGTTGTGTTTTTAACCAAGGATTGACTATTTATGAAAAAACTAATTTTAGTTGCGGCATTACTAAGCGCAGCAAATAGCTTTGCTGATGAATTACATAATTTTGATGAAATCAAAGCGGCGGTAATTACTGGCAAGACTATACACATAGCTATCGACTTTTCAAAATGTTCAACGCCTAATAAAGATTTAACGCAATCAATGATTGTTGGTGTTTTTACCCCTAATGCCATAGCTGTAGTTGCTGATTACATGGCTACCTCATTAACCCATTTTACGTTAAATAACCCACAGGCCCCTGGTAAGCCTATTTATGAATTTGTAAGATATACAATCACTAATAAAAATTATGTTAATTTAACAACTCAAGCGTTAGATGCAGTTAACTACACGCCAGTAGCAGACAGTTTTTCATTTAATTGTGAAATAGAATCAGGCGCAAAGATTTACACTTCTTAACTTTAAAGTATTAATGCATCACTTATCCTTTACTTATAAGGGTAAGTGATGACATTTGTGCAGTAATTTACTTTTCTCAACTGTCCTTTTTTAGCGCTTTTTTTTGCATTAATTCGTCGAATAACTTCTTTTGTTCTTCCGACAACTCACTGCGGCGTAACTCCATCATCTCTGCAAGCGTGCCTTGTACACAATCTGCAGTTAATCTATCAATAATTAGAGTACCATTAAGGTGATCAATTTCATGCTGTAATACGCGCGCATAAAATCCCTCTTCAATTGTTTGATGCTGGGCACCTGATTCATCAAAATAAGTTAACTTAATTTGTTTATAACGTGGCACCTTTCCGGCTTTACTGCTAACTGAGTAGCAAGCTTCAAAGTCAGCTATTTTTTCATGCTCGTTTATAGGCTCATAGTGCGGATTAAAGAGGATATGTAGAGGGTAGGGTCTTACTTCCTTGCGTAGCAAGGCTGCATTCTCAGGAATATAAATAGCTATAATCCGTTTTGCCTGATTTACCTGGGGAGCGGCGAGTCCAACACCTTCAAGGGCAAGTAATCTTTCCTTCATTGCTTTAACTAGCTCTAAATCTTCTTGAGCTAGGGGAAATTGCACATCTTGAGCTTGGCTTGTTAGTATTTTTTTATTAGCTTCTTGCTCGACAGTAATGATGTTAAGTGGAAAAGCAAGTTGTGACATAGTAAATCCTAAAAGAATAGAGGCAATATAAACAAAAATCTTCATTATAAGACTAGTTAAAAAAATTCAAATTATAGCTTAATTTAAATAGCTTGCTACCCATTTTTTACAGCCAAGCAATTTTAGGGATGTAGGAATATCTAGACGGTAAGCGGTGCTGGAAGGCGCATATCATCAAGTTCAATATCTGTATCCGGCGCATCTAAATTAAGTCTAAATGGTAAATCGTAACGTGCTTCACGTGTTGGCTCAGTAAAAAAGCCATAGCGAGGCATGTGTTTAGGTTTAGCAGCGGTTGCATCTTTAACTTGCTCAAAACATTTTAAGGATGTTGGTTTATAAAGATGTAACGCTTTTAAAAGTGAAAGAATACAATTGATAAGCCAATTAAAACTTGGTTTATCGAATGTTCTATAGGTTACCATTGCAATGCCAAATGAAATATCATTATCTACATATTTTTGAACCTTTCTAAAGCGGTGTTCAACGCTATCATCGGGGCTATTTTTCTTGGTCAGATCGAGTAAAATATTAATTTGGGCTTGTTTATTAGTGATGGTCTTATTATCTTCAAATATTGAATAACCTCTTTTATAAGCCTCACTTGATTTCCTTAAATAAATTTGAAAGTCAGTAATAGCTGACAAAACGTAATCTAATCGAGCATACTTATCTAAATTATTTTTTTTGAATTGTTGCGCACGCTCAAGTAATTTTTCTTTAATTGCCAGTTTAATATCACTTTCATTATAAATTTTTTTGATGAGATCGGCTTGAAATTCTTTATCTAGTAAATATTTTTCTAAAGCATTATTGTATTCGCTATTTAAATTAATTAAATCAGTTTGCTGATTAATGATGGTTTGTACGCGTTTGTTAATTTCATTATGAATAAAGTCATCTTTGAGTTGCTCATTAATTTGTGTTTGTTCAACTTGTAAGGCTGTTATGTATTGTTGCTTTTTTTCAGCTGTTTCTTCAGTGACTTTATAAGTAGAATAAATGCCTTGATAGTAGCTACTAATAGTTTTTACTGCTGTAAATTGTTTAACTATCGTTTGCCAAAGATTGTTAGGATTAAGGTTAAGGATTTCTTCATCATTGAGTTCTTTGGGAAAATCATAAGCCAGTTGGTTTTTGTCAGATAACCTTGCAGTCATTGCGTGGTAGTGATCAATGATTTGCTGACGACCTAGATTAATATCGCTTAAATTGGTATTTAAAGAATTAGAAGTACTTATTACGTCAGCAGATAAATTAACTAGTTCAATGGAATCATCCTCAAGGGGGATAGACTTCCTATTTTCTTGGTCGGCTAAGGTATCATCTAAGGTAGCCACGCTGCTAGAGTTTTGGTAAGTATTATAGTCATTAAGTAACTTCATTAACTGCACAACATTTGTTATATCAATACAGTCATTTAGTTTGCTTAAAATAGCGGGCTTTGTTGCTAAAGCGCTATTATTCTGTTGCTCTTTAAGAAAAGGTTGCAGCTTCGCGCATGCTTGTAAGATATGATCTTTCGTGTAATCAATAACAAATGGGTAGGTAGGCGGTATAAATCCTGTCGTAAAGTTAATGTAGTGGTCTATGTGTGTATCTAATTCTTTTAGGGCTGTGCAGTTAGCCTGGAAATTATTATCGGTTAGCTTTTGGCGAGTAGTAACTGCTACTTTTTCGCAAGCTTCTTTACGTTTAATAAAGGGAGAAATATCGGTTATTAGTTCAAAATAATTATCGGAAGTAAAACCTAAAGGCTCTACAAGCCCTCTATAAAATTCATCTACTATTTCTTTCATAGGGCCTGATAATAGGCCAGCCTTTAAGCCTAATTGATCTTCCCACTTATCGGTTTCTATTAAAATATCAGTGAAAATAACGGTGTTTATTTCTCTGATATTATCTAAGACAGCATCGTGCGTAATGGTGGTAAATTCAGCTAAATTCTGCTTTAACTTTGTGAACAACTCATACATTGTCGGTGCTTCAAGTAAAAGTTTAAAGTGAGAATCAGACTTTGCAATAATGCGCTCAATTTTAATCGTAATGTCTTTAGTACGGGTTTGAATATGAGTTAACTCATATTCAGATAAGTCACGCTTTTCTGATAAAGCTTTAATATGGGCTGGTACTAACAAGAATGTTTGTAAAGCATACCAGATAGCGTTTTGCTTAACTTGCCCTGGGACTTGTGTAACTGATGTGGGATCAACACTATAGGCATCAGTTTGGGCGAGAAATACCTCTTGTATCTTACTGGCTTTTGCAATTAATTCTTGCGCAAGCAGCGCTAGATAAGGATTAGTATAAAGATCTCTAGCAGCCTTATCGATTTCATCAATATGACTATAAGCTCTAATCAAATGCATGACATAGATACTTTGCGAGCTCTTATTATTTAATGCCTCTAATTGCACACAAATCTGTTCGAGATGATATAGGCTGTTATAAATTTGTTTAATACTGAGTACTTGTTGACTCTGTGCTAATGCACCATTAGGTTCTTCTATTTCGGGAAAAGGTAGGCCAGATTTTGCTGCTTTCAGTCGCACTTGCAAGGGGTCAGAAAATAATCCAGTTAAATTAATAACTGCTTTTCTAAACTCAGAAACAGCTTTGGAGTAATGAGTATGCTTGATTAAGTGGTGCGCCCGATTACCATACGTATAATTAGGCTTTAATGCTGTTTGTTCAGTTTCCGTTTTAAATTTACTTTTCGCCAGTGTTTGGTAAATTTCAATTCTTTGTTCACAAAAAGTAAGGGCCTCATTCATTTTTTGATTAAACATATTATTGAGGCGATTAAAATGTTTTCTGGTAACACCAATCGTTGTTGATGGGTCATCAGGTAATTTATTTTTTAAATTAGAGCAAATGACGTCATCAAAATAACCTATATCAATAGCCTGGCTCGTTAAAAATACCCTTAAAAAATAGGGCTGAAATTCGGTATACCAACGTCTAAGTTCTTCTTTATTTTTCTTATCAACTAAGCGCTCACTACCAGTTAATGCGCTTAAGAATAAGGCAAATTTGTTTTTAGCGGTAATGATACTTGCATGTTGTTCTTGATAAAATTGTAATAAATTTATTGTTTGTTCAGTGGTCAGGCGGTCGGGGTTGGTAATGACAGTGCCGCTGCCTTTAGTAATAGTTGCTAAGGTAGCTTGTTTATCTGTGCTTAGCTTAAGAATTGCTGGTTCATTAAAGCTTAATATCTGCAATAAAGGAGGAAGTTTGCTAGTAGTATTTACTGCTTCTCCCGCAGCAACAATAGGAGAAGGGGCGCTAGCTTCAGCGTGTTCAGATGATTCTTGTGCTAGAGCGTCAATAGCCTCAGCTAAAATTGATTCTTGCTCTACAGGGAAAGCAACAGGCGGTACTTCTTTAACTTGATTATCTGTAAATTCAATAGGACATACTGTTAAATCAGCACGCTTGTAAATGCTTTCAATTAATCGCTGATTAGATTCTATGTGGAATTTATGTGTGGCTACATCACTTGCTAATGCACTAATTAAGGAAGGCTTTAAGGCAACTAACTTTTTAATATGATCAGTTGTATGGCCGCGCGCTTGAAAATAAATATTGCGTAATTGATCAAGATGGGTTCCAGCACTATTTTGTAGGCCGCGTAGAATTTCATTATGTAATTCTACGTCGATTTTTTCAAAGTAAGCATGAATATAAATATAATTTGCTGTTAGTTCTTTTTTAACTGAGTCAGGCAAATCGATAATGCGGTTAAAGCCACGCTGGCTTTCTAGAATTGTGAAAAATGAATTAAATGCATCTTGAATTTCCTGCGCTTTAAAGAGTTGTTTTTTTGCGGCATTAATTCTTTGCTGGGTTTCTTTAATACGTAACTGAATAAATTTAGGGTCTTCTATCGTTAATAATTCCTGGCCTTTTTTTGAAAAATCAACAGGCTTAGAGGCATATCTAATGATTTCTTGGTAAAGCGGCACAACAGCTTGCATTAGAGGATCTGACAAAGTACCCGGTGCTAATAATGCCTCATCTTCAACCTTATCGGTCAGGGCAAAGAGTTGAACAAGTAAGGTGTACTTTAATAAGCGTAATTTATCACGGATAGCATCTTGCGTGGTGTCACTCATGTGGCCCATTTGCTCTAGAGTCGACATAGCAAGCATCGTGACATGCTGAATAATATGAAGGTAATTAATCCCTTTAAATGTAAAAAGAAACGTATTGTCTTGGAGATTATTAATTGCCTGGAGTAGCTTAATGGCGTTCTCTTCTAGCTCATTAATTTTCGCTTTATCTAAAGTAGGCTCTAACTCTGTTAGTTCATTTGTATATTTATGAATATATTCAGTGAGTTGCTGAATGTATCTTGGCAGTATGGCGCTAAAATGAGCTAGAAAATTGTAATCAATATGCCCTGTATACGGCTGCATTTGATCGACCGCAATACCGGCTATATTACCTGCGGTATAGCTTATAGGATAAGACTGTACCATTTCTGCTAATTTTGTCGCTTTATCCTCATAAGTCGCTGCGTAATTTTGAACTTTAGCGAGTAATGTTAATATTAAGCCAATTTCTCGGGTAAATATTTGCTGAATATTTATATCAAGATGAGTTAAACGATAACTTGCCAGATAGCCCTCCCTGATAGTATGCAAGCAAAGAGTAATAATATCTTGTATGCGGTTTTTACCATCGCGTAAATTAACGGCTTCTAAATCCTGAAAAGCTAATTCTCCATGATGCAAGCCATTAATCGTTTCTTTAAGTTGAACAATTTGTTTTGGCTGAGATTCAAAATTAGTAAAGGGAAGTTCTTGATCGTCTTCCTTATACTGATGTCCTGAGTATTTGGTAATAAGAGATAACTGGGCAAGCGTTAGTGCATGATTAATTTTTTTATAAGTTTGTCCCTCATCTAGAGGCGTTATGGCAAAATTAGTTTTTAAAGCTAGGCACTCTTCCTCACTAATAGGAATTTCAGTAAGTGGTATTTGCAGTGCACGATTAAAATAATAAAGTTTATTATCTGGTGTTAAAATGTAAGCTTTCTTTGTATTCTCATCAAAATCAGTTGCTTTTGGTGTAGATGATGTGAAG
Source organism: Legionella beliardensis (assembly GCF_900452395.1). Taxonomy (NCBI): domain Bacteria; kingdom Pseudomonadati; phylum Pseudomonadota; class Gammaproteobacteria; order Legionellales; family Legionellaceae; genus Legionella; species Legionella beliardensis. Next base: position 2,936,336 of record NZ_UGNV01000001.1, on the reverse strand, counting down.
AAAAGGCGACAGTTAGCGATATGCTCGTGCCCAGAGTGCTTACTAATGGTATCTAATTGTGCTTTGGTCAGGTAATTCGTAATTTTTTTACAAACTTGTCCCTCAATTAGCGGCGATACAGCAAGCTCTTTTATTAGTGCATCATAACTTTCTGCAGAGAGGTTAATCTGGGTGAAAGGTTCTGCAAGCGCTCTATTAAAATAATACAGCTTATTATCGGTAGTTAAGACGTAAGCTGCCTTAGTAGACGCATCAAAGTCAGGTATTTTAAGCACCGGTGACATTAAAAAAAATCGGCAACCGGCTATATCTTCAAAAAGTTTTTTTGCTTCGACGTCGAAATAGTCACTTTCAAGGAAACCTATCACTTTTTCTCGTATGTCACGAAGAAGAATAGAAAGCTGATGTTCTTTAAATGATTCAATTACCTGAAGATAATAAGTTAGCATTGGCAGGCCTAAATTCTAATTATTAAATGGCATAAGCTCTTAAAGTCTGTATCAATTACTTGTAATTTAAGTTGCACCCTATTCATTACTTAGAATATTCTTTGGGCATATCCTTCTTATATATCCTTTAGTTAATCAAATTGCGTTTGCTTCATCTAGCTCAGGTTGTCCTGTTTTAAAAAAGAGCAAATTGATAGTTGAAAGAGTGTAATCGATACGCTAGCTCGATACAAGTCATTTTTCCGCTGTAAAAAATTAAGTTTTATAAAAAAACGAGCTAGTAAGGTAATTTCATCATTTTTACATGACTTAAAGGTATGCTAAATAACTATAAATTTGCTTGTTCCACATTTAGCTTTCGCTTTATACTGAAAGCCTATTTTTTTACTTGTTCAAGACATGACTGATTGGCCGACAATAGCTGGTATTCGTAGAGAATATGGGAATTTAAATCTAGATGATAATTCCATAGAGCAAGACCCCTTTATATTATTTAAAAGTTGGTTTGAGGAAATACTTAAGGTAGAAAAAAGCGATCCTACTGCTATGGTTCTGTCTACAGTAGATACACAAGGGCACCCTGATTCAAGGGTAGTTTTGTTAAAAGGAATAGAAAATGGTGCGTTTATTTTCTTTACCAATTATGAAAGTAATAAAGCGCGGCAGCTAAAATACATGCCCTATGCCGCTCTTAATTTTTATTGGCCACAAATGGCTCGCCAAATTCGCATACGTGGTGCTGTAGAAAAGACAACAGCTACACAGTCAGATGCTTATTTTGTGACTAGGCCATTAGAAAGTCAGTTAAGTGCTATTGCTTCACCACAAAGCCGCCCTGTTCAAGACAGGCAGACCCTTGAGGCAAGTTTTAAGCGTATCGAATCTCTCTATCAGCAACAACAGCAAGTTACGCGGCCTGACTATTGGGGTGGCTATTGTTTAATTCCTAATGAAATAGAATTTTGGCAAGGACGTGATAAGAGGTTGCATGATCGACTACAATATTATAAAGATAGTAGTAATGAGTGGCTGCATCAACGTTTAGCCCCTTAAAGTCTTTAAGTTACCGCAATTGTGAAAAATTAGTAAAGTTATTATCTGTAGCTAATCTTGTAATAGAATAGGCGTAAAATAGAACTTAGAAGTAAGTAGTTAAACACTAAGTTCTAAATTTTACTTATAAATTAATTGCTTACAAAATTAAACGCTTAGAGGGTATTGACATGGAAACTATTAATTCTTTGTTGCCACACATAAAGCTGCGTTTTAATATTGATCATCCTGATTTAGAAGAATGCTATGCTTATGGCTATGAATGTGCTACTGCTGAAATTTCGGAAACAGAAAACCCGTATCCTCAGGGCACAGCTGCACATGAGCAATGGCAAGAAGGCTGGTGGGCTGGTTTTTACGGGGAAGAGCCGCTCTTTAGCTTAAGTATAGGTGAGGGTAACGCTCAAGAAGACGCTAAACCAGCGATTACAGGGTCAAAAGCAGCCAATGATCAAACTTATCATCCTTTATACAGCAGCTTTGTATCTACGCTACTTAAGATAACAGGTGCCTTAGCGGCAACGGCTGTAGTTGGCTATCAGGTATTAGATCTAGTTGCCTGACATCCCACTTATTTTTAAATCCCGTATAAACTAATACGTTTTATACGGGAAATAGAGAATAGCTCAGCCTCTAAAAGAGGCTGTACTTATTTAATCTTTCTATAGCGTTTACGCTAACTATTTAAATAGCTTTAAAATTATACTGCGCATTCTTGCAAGCTCAGCAGGATTAAATTCTTTATAAATGGAGCTGCCAATATTAAGACAAACGGTTGTTTGCTCTCCCACTCCCTTTAATAAATCAACGCCAGATAGCTTAAGAATACTAATCGCATCACTTATATCTTTTGCCCAGACATCTAAATACTGCATATCAGTAAATACCGGCAAAAAATAATGATTGTCTTCTTGAAGATAAAGAACTTCTGGATTATCAGGCGTGGAGTGCTTATCAATTGGAATAATAAAATTAGCTTTTATAAATTCTAAATAGGCTTTATTTGCTTCTTGCGGGCTTCCAGATAAATCTAGTGCTCTTTTAATTGCTTCTTCTAAACTATTCATGTGGTACGGCTCATTAAATTATAAATCACACTTTATTTTAACGACTAAAGTACATAATTAAAAATAAATAACTTTATAAAAAATAGCAGGTTTGCTATAAAAAATGCCAAATCTTTGGCTATTTAATATCATTTAAAAAGTAGAAAGCCCGCTAAACGAGGGCTTTCTAGGTTCATTTACTAATTAATTGTGACCATTGCCGTAGCGCCGCCTACTATGACAGCTGTAATCCTTACATTATTAGCCTCATCGACGAATGTCTGGCCCGCATTTAAGGTCTTGACGAAATAAGTATGCGTATCACCAGCACGAGTCCAATGTATACTAATTCTATCTAAATAAGAAGGCGCCCCCGGACCAAAAAGTCCTCGGTTTCTACGATAGGAAACATAATAGGTATCTGTCGCATTTTTCTTTACTTTTATTGCCACTAATCCTGGCGTACTCAATCCTACTTCAAGCGGGTTGAGAACATAACTGCCTGTGGTAGCGGTAGTAATGCGGTCAGGTAATGCGTCAAACCAATGCATTTGATCTCGATGTGGTGCATTAACTTCTTTATAGTATTGAAAATCACCTACACCCATAGTACAAGCTGCATCACCATACTCTGAATCATTTACGCCATCATTATTAATGTCTGTGGCTGCATGATGCATGCCTAGATTATGGCCAAGCTCATGCGTATAAATAAGCTGTGAGTAAACTTGAGTTGGATTATAGGCTCTTACCCAGGTACTGCAAGTAGCACCACAACCTAAATCACCTAGTCCTCCCCAGCCACAATTAACATCTTGCGGGACAACGAACATATGATGTCGGTACAAAGATAAATTTATTCCAGCTTGCGCTGCTGCATTCCTAGCATCAGTTGCCCATTTATTATAATTACAGTCATTAGCAGCATAGTTTAAATTAACTACATAAATATCTTGCCTGCCATCACCATTAGTGTCTGGTACAAAATTGACTTGATTAAAAGAGCTTCGGAGAAAATTTCGTTGTGTAGATTGCAGACTTGTATATAACATAGAGGTAACATCATTTGTAGATACAGTGGAGGTAGACTGCAAATTAGTAAAATTCACTAATAATGTTAATAACTTTCTTCTATCAGAAACAAAGTTTTTAGGTGAGTTTATGAGACTTATTTTCTTCTGTATTGTTACTGCGTCAACTTTAAGTGTTTTTTCTTTTAATCCTGCAATTTCCTGACCTTCTATAATAACTTGCTCGCCGGATAAAAGCTTATTTTTATCAACGGAATTAGGTAGATTTAAAATATAGATATCTCCAGCTTCATGAAGTTGATAGATAGTTTTTGACTTATTATTGTTAAAATCATCAACAATAAGTACTTCTAGTTCACCTTGATAAGTTTGGGCAAATGCAAATGAAGCGCAGCTGAGAAGAAAGGCAATAACAATGTATTTTAATTGATGCACAGTAACCTCCTTATTTTAATAAAATAAATAACTAAAACGCTATAAAAGCGTTTTAATTGAATTTAGTTAAATGGTTTATTGTCCAAAACTACGATTTACCGGCCTGTAAATAATTGCAATATTTATACCAGTATTGGCTTGAGACAGCCTTTTAGCATCAGGAGAAGTTTTTTTAGCAAAAATTATCATCAATATATGAATTATTTTTCGAGCTTTATGTCATTACCTAAAGATAGGTTTATACAGCAGTATTGAAATGGCAGTTCCACTTGAAATTAAATGGTGCTTAGTGTTTAAAGGATTGAACTTGCTAGTTCATGAGCTACTTAATTTGCAATTGCCTAGGAATTAGTGTACATCGCTAGTTGAATAGTTGAAATATAGCCTACGAGCAGTATAATGTAGTTCAAACCTTGTTGTTTTTTTGAGCAGTATGCTGTTTTAAGAATATTTTTAAATTTGCAACAGGCATATTTGTGTTAAGAAGATAAAAATTTTATGCTAGGTAAAAATCATTTTATAACTAATTAAATACATCTATAAATTTAGGGTATTGGATCTTTTCTAATATTATGGCTTTATAATTATTAATATACAGTGAACTTATGAATAGGATAGCAGTGTCTGAAGTTACAAAAACAAAGCGCGCAGGTCAGCTAGGATTTGCATGGATTGTTTGGGGTTTGGCAGCCGCCTTTTATTTTTCTGATTATCTGGCGCGGGTGGCTCCGGGAGTAATGCACCGCAGCTTACAAATTGATTTTGGTATTAATGAGGTTGGCTTTGGTATTTTGACCGCATCCTTTTATGTACCCTACATTATTATGCAAATACCTGTGGGTTTAACAGTAGATAGGTTGAGTATTCGCGGAATCTTAACTGTCATGTCATTGATTACTGCGTTAGGCTGTGGCGTATTTGGCTTAGCTGATGGTCTATTAATGGCTTCTGTAGGTAGAATGTTAATTGGCTTTAGCGCCGCTTTTGCCTTTATCAGTGCTTTGCGCTTAGCAACATCGTGGTTTCCCCCTGCTATGCTTGGCTTATTAGCTGGCTTAACGCAAGCGCTAGGTATGCTTGGTGCTGCTGCCGGAGAAGCGCCAGTTTCTTTTCTAGTTGCCAATGTAGGTTGGCGACATAGCATGTTGATTATAGCCTTTCTATTTATCGCTTTAGCTGGTTTATTGTATCAATTTGTACAAGATAAACCTGGAACAAAAAGAAGAGAAATTAGGCAAGAGAAAAGTCTAAGTATTCTAGAAAGCTTACGTATTATCCTAACTCATCGTCAAACTTGGTTAAATGCTTTGTATGCTGGCTTTCTTTTTGGCCCTACCGCTGTAATAGGTGAGGCAATAGGACCTGCTTATTTGCAATTTGGACGTGGTTTAGCTGCACATTCTGCTGCATTTGCAACGGGCTTAATTTTTATAGGTTGGGGAATTAGCGGCCCAATTTCCGGCTGGCTATCAGATAGAATGGGACGACGCAAACCATTAATGATTATTTCATCCGTATGCGGTGTTATTTTAACAACCATTTTTGTGTTTTATCCTCATATTAATACACCCATCGCTTATATTTTATTTTTTGCTTTTGGGTTAACTAACACTGGTGTTGCAATTGCTTATGCTGTTTCTACTGAATTGCATGATCGAACGGTAGTAGGAACTTCAATTGCTTTTACTAATATGATTTCTATTTTTGTTGGGGCGTTAATGCAACCTTTAGTAGGTTGGTTAGTAGACTTAGTGTCTGGTGCTAGAGCTTATAACGTAGAAAAATTGCTTCTTTCTGATTTTCAAGCAGGATTACAGATTTTACCTTTATGCTCTCTTGTCGCTTTAATCCTAGCTTTTACAGTTAAAGAGACTTACTGCAAGCCTACATATAAGTTTAAGGCTTAGCCCATACTAAATTGAAGCTGCTCTTTATAATTTCTACTTAAATTACAAGGCAGCTCAAATTAGTTTATTTAAGAAGATCAATACAGCTTTTTCTTAACTAGGACAGGACGTTTAATGCGTTTTTCTATTAAAAAAGTATCTGCCACAGAGGATTTCCAAAAATGTTTAGCAATTCGCAAGAAGGTCTTTGTTGAGGGTCAACAAGTGCCTCTAGCAGAAGAGCTAGATGGCAAAGATGATGCAAGTGATCATTATCTTTTAATAGTAAATGACGACATTGCAGTAGGTGTTGCGCGAGTTCGTTATTTAGACCGTATAGCAAAAGTTGAGCGCGTTGCTATCTTAGATGAATATCAAGGGCAGGGCTTAGGTAAGCAGCTTATGGAAGCAATATTAATTGAGCTTAAGCAAAATAAAAAAATTAACGCTATTAAATTAAGTTCGCAATGCTATGCAATTCCATTCTATGAAAAATTAGGATTTAGTACCTGCAGTGAAGCCTATCTAGATGCCGGTATATTACATAAAGATATGGTTCTGAAACTTAATTAAACTAAGTTCGATCTAAAAAGATAATAGTGTTCATGCGACTAAAATGCACATTAACCAATTAAAATTCTTTAGCGCTTAGGTATTTTGCGAATTGGTGTTTTATATTGCAAGTATAAAAGAATAAATCCAAGAAGAGGAATAAAAATATCTGTCCAAAAGATTACTCCTGCATTTCCTGGGGCAAAATTATGAGTGGCTACCATATTATAAATATGTACCCCTGCGGCGCCCCATAAAAAAATTGCTGGTGCTATAATTGTAGCAGCTCGAAATCCTGAGCTAGCCCAGAAACTTAAAATTCCTAAAATAGCAAATCCTAAGCTTGCAAATCCTAATTCAATCTGAAAGGGGCTATCTGCCCAGCCAATAAATTTTGCGGTAATATCGCCAAAAAAAACATGCATCACAAAATTATATAAAAGGCTAAAGCCAATATTAAAAAGTAAGAAGTGAGAAAAAATAACTTCAATCGTTAGGGCCTTATTAAGGTGCTTTCTTTTTATAAATAATGAAATTGCCGCAGAAATTATGCTCAATATAAAAAAGGTTAAAGTAAAATTACTTAATACAAAGACAATGAAATTTTGCATAAATTTCTCGGCAGGCTTTTAATTGAATATAGCTTAATTTTTAAATACATGTCATATTTGAGTTATCTCATCTTTTCTCTACTAATACCTTGAGCTCTAAAAACGGTAGGATTTTTTGCTATTGCTTAACGTTTTAAAAGCTTGTTTAAAACTTATGATGAGATTTTGCTATAACTCAGATTTAACGATTAATAAAACTTAAAGTAAAGTTATTACATTTAACTTGCTTAAACCACAACAAACTTGGTAATTTAAATAATTAGTCATAGACTAATTTAACTAAGCTAAAGATAAGATTGTAAAATTTTGCTAGTACCAAGTACTCGTACTTTAACTAGCATAATATTTCTTGTTAAACTCATCTTGCCAATGTTACAGAGTAAAGAATTTAACCCGGAGATAATAATGAGAAAATTAGTGGTACTAGTGGTCGTGCTAGTCATATTAGTCCTTGGAGGCTATTATGCGATGGGCGCTGTCACTGAAAGAACTATAAAGCATAACATTGCAACCATTAATAGAACTAATGGTGTTAATGCGCAAGTAGTAAAATATGATCGGGGGTGGTTTAAGTCTAACGCACTACTGCATTGGTTAATTCAAATACCAGAGCGTCAAGTTAAAGATGCAAATGGTCAAGTCCAGACAGTCCCTGCCCAAAATATTACGCTCAATATGCCTTTAAAAATCTATCATGGGCCTATTATTTTTGCTAACAACACTGTTAGATTTGGTATGGGTTATGGCAGTACTGACATTTTACTACCTGATCAATACCAGCAGCAATTTAATGACTATTTTACTAATGGCTCTACTCAGCCTAAATTAAATTTAAGCATGTTTGTCACTTATTTAAATAGTAGCCAAATCGAAGTAGCTGTGCCTAATTTTAAATTAATTACTCGGCAGGATCAAAGTGAATTTGATTGGATGGGATTGAAGGGGCGAGTAAATGTTACTTCAAGAGCAGATAAAATAAATGGTGATTTCAACCTTAATGGCATGCAATTTAAAAAAGGTAATAATACTGCTGTATTAAGTGAAGTGACTAGTGAATATAATTTACATAACACTGAATTGGGATTATATCTAGGTAATGCTAGTGTAACTCTGCCATCGTTTATTATAAATAGCCAAGGGCAACGTGTATTTGAATTAGATAATTTTAATATGCAAACCAGTAGTGATATTGAAAATGGCTTATTTAATTCACACTTAAAATCTTCCCTAGATAAAGTTATTACCAACGGTAAAACGTTTGGCCCAGGCAATATAGAAATGGCTATACGTAACCTTGATGCAAATGCACTAGGACGTATTAATCAACAGGCTAATCATATACAACAAAGCACTACTGATTTAGAAAAACAACAAGCTTTATTTGCGATATTGCCTGAAATACCAAAATTATTTAGCCGAGGAGCTGAGCTTGAAGTATCAGAGTTAAGTTTCGTAATGCCTGAAGGGAAAATCGAAGGCAATTTACAAATTTCCTTACCGCAAGGCGAAAATAATAATCCTTTAGCGCTTATGCAAAATGTACAAGGTAAAGGTAATTTAAGGGTTCCGATAGAAATAGTTAAGCGGGTCCTAAATGAAGCAAATCGGCAGAAACTAGTAGCTCAGCAAACAGCTGCAGCACAGCAAAATGCTAATACAACATCTACAGCAGCAGGCCAAGCTGGTGATGCTAACAATCAAACAGCACAGCCAACTACTGGAGCTCAGGCTACCCAGCCAAATGATGCAACAACCCAAACTGCAGCTGCGCCTACCGGTGATACAGTGCAACAAGCAACCGCCCTCACTAATACACAATTAGATTCATTAGTGCAGTCAGGGATGCTGAATATAGATGGGAATTATTATGTTATAGAAGTAGCTTTACAGCAGGGACAGCTACAGGTAAATGGCAAGCCATTTAATCCTGCAATGCTTAAATTTTAAATTATTAACACCAGCGTTATTGAAATTGGGCAGAGCCTGTCTAAGTGGCATTAATTGATTTAAACAATTAGCGGCCTTTTACTTGTCAGAGATTGCCCAATTCGATAAGATGCTGTATTTTAAGGAGGAGTTAAGAAGAATGACAACAATCAGTAATGAAGTCGGAGATAATACTGCATCATCGTTAGCAGCTAGTGTAACCCAATCTGTGCAGAAATATTTCGCCGAGCTGAAGGGAACTGATCCTGTCGATCTTTATCAGTTTGTCTTAGAAGAGATTGAAACCCCCTTATTTCGTGCTGTTATGGAGCATTGTAAGTATAATCAATCTCGGGCTGCTGTTATGCTTGGTATAAGCCGAGGTACTTTAAGGACGAAACTACGACGGTACTTTGATGATAAATATGTCGGTACTCGTGACTAATCTTTCTTTAAGTCTACATTGCAGGGGTGTGGTTAAATTTCAACTTCGCTCCTCAGCTCATCTTGCTTGTACAAATCTGAGTTAACTAGTTTTCAATTTTCAGCTTAAGTCGATAAAGATCAGCTTATCAGTTAATTAATTTAATTAGCTGGTAAGCAAAACTAGATAGCGCCACCCACTAAGCTTTATACTTCGTTGCAAGCTCATTCGGCTTAGTCATGTACCTTTATGTACACTCCTTCGCCTCACTTCACTTGCGCCTCGTCTAAAGCCTAGTGGATGACGCTATATGTCTCACTAAGCTTTATACTTCGTTGCAAGCTCATTCGGCTTAGTCATGTACCTTTATGTACACTCCTTCGCCTCACTTCACTTGCGCCTCGTCTAAAACTTAGTGGGTAACGCTATATAAGTATTATTGCAAATTATTCAGCAAACATTGAACTGACAGATTCTTCAACATTAACCCGCTTAATTGCTTGAGCAAGCATTTCGGCAAGGCTAACAACTCTAATTTTACGACATTGTTTTGCTTCACTGGAAAGTGGAATTGTATCGGTAATAACAACCTCATCCAAATCAGAATGAATAATATTGTTTAACGCAGGACCGGAAAGCACAGGATGGGTAATGTAAGCACGTACGCTCATTGCACCATTGCGTTTGAGTTGATGCGCTGCAGAGCATAATGTTCCAGCTGTATCAACGATATCATCGATAATAATACAATTTCTGCCCGCTGGTTCACCGATAATATGCATCACTTCAGATTTATTTGGACCTGTTCGCCGTTTATCGATAATAGAAAGTTCTGCATCATTTAGGCGTTTAGCCATTGCACGCGCTCGTACCACGCCACCAACATCTGGCGACACGACCATCAATTGGGATAAATTTTGTTGCTTGATATCTTCAAGTAGAATAGGAGTAGAGTATACATTATCAACAGGCATATAAAAAAAGCCTTGAATTTGATCGGCGTGTAAATCTACCGTTAATACTCGACAAATACCTACAGAAGCCATCATATCCGCAACTACTTTAGCAGTAATTGGGACACGTGCTGAGCGAACACGCCTATCTTGTCTAGCATAACCAAAATAAGGAACGACGGCTGTAATCCGACCAGCAGAAGAACGCCGTAAAGCGTCTGACATCGTTAATAATTCCATTAAATTATCATTCGCTGGCGCACAAGTTGATTGCACTATAAAAACGTCTTTGCCCCGAACATTTTCCAATATTTCAACCATGGTTTCACCATCGCTGAATTTTCCAACTAACGCTTGGCCCATAGGTATTTCCAAGTGAGTTGCGATTTTAAACGCAAGCTCTGAGTTAGCATTACCAGTAAAGATCATCATTGTGGACATGTGTGAAGCCTTCGATTCAGTTAATCAGTCACTTAAACACATAGCAGAAGACAGCTAAAAAGATATAATTATTATTTGAGCGATTGAGCAACGCATCCTTTCCAGATATCTTCTGCTGTCTGTTTACTTGAACCGACATGTTGCGCCTTCAATTATGTTTTTTTGCTGAAGGTAATTGAAGCTATTAAAATTACGCCTCAATGTAGCCTAACTTAAAGTTTAAATTGATGAGTTAGGTTTCCAACAAAAATTGGCTGGGGTGCTAGGATTCGAACCTAGGTATGCAGGGATCAAAACCCTGTGCCTTACCGCTTGGCGACACCCCAAAAGCTGTAGATTCTATCTTCCTTGAAAATATTACATCAAACGCTGCAATACGGTGGGTATTTTGCAGAGAAATTAGTTTATTGTCAACGTTCAACTTTGAAAATATTTAAGCAGTTAGCTTTGTCTGCTTAAATTAATTAGTTTTTAGTAAAATTGATTGAGTATTAAACTATTAACTCGTTTAATATCTAAAGTAACTAATCAACGCTGTTGTAGATTGTTATGGATACGGGCAAGTCACAGTATTTCGAGCTTAGCTAAATAGAGGTAGGCTTAAGAAAAAGAAGAAACCATATTATCGCGGCTTGTCCGCGGTATCCAGTAAGGTTACCGCAGATAGGCCTAATATTTAAACCGCTAAATACTCCAACGATTAATGACTAGCTTAATAAAGACACCATTGCCTTGTAATCGTATATGGGTAGGAAGTACTGTTTTTCCGACCGTGCGGTAGCCTAGATATTGAATGGTATAGCCACCTTGGCGAAGTAAAAGTAAACGATTACCGGTATCACGTTTGGCTGATTGTATGCCACCTGGTGCAGGTAAGCCTCTTACCCAGTAATATAAATTATTTACAGGTAAGCGAATACCGGTTTGTTGCAACAATAGTTGTTCAGCATTAGACGAGCTGGCAGTTTTAGGCCCATCTTTTAATGTTATAATGCCACCACGTTTAGCAATCATAATAGTACCACTGCCTAGAGGGCCAAAGAGGCGAATTTGGTAGGAACCTGGCCCACGTTGATACCAATTAACAGAGGCAGTTGACGATTTATTGCGGCTACGTACAGCCATCGCGCCAGATAAATCCCAAGAAGAGGGTGCTGATCTTGATGCTTGCGGTATTTGCTTTTCAGCAAGTTGTTTTTTTCCTGAAGTTGATTTTGTTTCAAGGGTTGCTGTAGCATTTTGTTCGTTATTTTTACCTATAACCTTAGTTTCATCGAGTTGAGCTAAATTTTTAGATTGCGGCTCTGAACTAGTTATTGTCTGATCATTTTCAATTGCAGGTGCATTATATTGCGGTTGTATAGGTTCAAAACCTACAGGTGGCCGGGTTGATGTACAAGCTGTTAAGAGAGCAAGTGTTAGAAAATTAAAATATTTAAGTGCTTTCATGACTATTCCTTTATTTTACTTAAATCCATTAGTTAGTTTTAAAAGCAATCATTTTTTTGGCTATTAGCTATTAATAGACTAATTTTTCTTACTTTGCACGAATTATACAAACGGATCTTTATTAACATACCACAAAACAAATTTATATAAGTTTAAATATTATTTCGTCAATTATAACAAAAACTGTACCCACGCAATCAGTAATTATTGGTTTTCATAACTGGATTTTATTTCTTGTAAATTTTAAAGCGAGCAAGAATAAATCGATTATGAGTTTTAAAACTTAGTAGAGGAAAACTAATAATGAAAAACTGTACCTTCGCGGTTCTATAGGCATCTACATACGAGATCTACTTTTTAAGTCAAAAATGATAATAGTCTTTTTTAAAACAATACGCTAGACTGATTTGATGTATAAATAATTATTTCATTCATGAAACAACGAGCTATTTATCCTGGTACTTTTGACCCCATTACAAATGGGCATATCGATATTATAAAAAGAGCTGCTCAAATTTTCCCTGAAATTATAGTTGGTGTAGCCAGCAATGAAGCAAAGAGCCCTTTTTTCTCTTTACAAACGCGTATTCAATTAACACAAGAGGCACTAGGAGATATTTCTGGGGTAAGCGTTGTTGGTTTTGATACGTTATTAATTGATTTTGTAAAGGAACAGCGAGGTAATATTATTCTTCGAGGCTTAAGGGCTGTAAATGATTTCGAATATGAATTTCAACTTGCGGGCATGAATCGTCAACTATGCGCTGACATTGAAACAATATTTTTAACTCCTTCAGAACATCTCATGTTTATTTCATCAACTTTAGTGAGAGAAATAGCGAGATTAAAAGGAGATGTGTCGCAATTTGTACCCGAAGGAGTTGTAACGGCATTTAACCAAAAAATAAAGTAAAAAAAATGAATAAGGCAAATATTTTATTAGGCCTAACTATTGGGCTAAATAGTATTACAGGGCAAGCAGCTGCCCTAATGAATGAAACACCACCAGGCTATGCGGTTGCTAGCGCTCACCCACTTGCCACAAATGCAGGCCTTGAGATTCTGGCTGCTGGTGGAAATGCGTTCGATGCTGCCGTGGCCGTAAGTGCAACGCTTGCTGTGGTAGAGCCTTACCATTCAGGTTTAGGTGGCGGCGGTTTTTGGTTACTTTATGATGCTAAAAGAAAAAAAAATATAGTCATTGATGGTCGTGAAGTAGCGCCTTTAGCAGCACATAAAACGATGTTTTTAGATCAAAATGGCCAGGTTATACCGGGGTTGTCACTTAATGGTGGGTTAGCTGCTGCTATACCTGGTGAGCCTGCCGCTCTTGTTTATATAGCACAACATTATGGCCGCTTGCCATTAGCGCAGACATTAGCCTCAGCCATTAAATTTGCTGAGCAAGGGTTTCAAGTGGATGCCCAATTGCATCATTATTCGCAAATGACTGAGCGATACCAAATGATGCAACGTTTTCCAGCTACAGCAGCCGTATTTTTACATAACAATCAACCTTACAAAATCGGTGAGCTGCTTAAGCAACCAGATTTAGCTAAAACCTTAAAACTATTAGCCCAAAAAGGCCATGCAGGTTTTTACAGCGGTGAGATTGCGAAAAAACTTGTAAATGGCGTACGTGCAGCTGGTGGCATATGGACTCTAGCTGATTTAGCTAACTATCAAATCAAGATAAGAGAACCGTTGCAAGGCGCTTACCATAACATGCTCATTATTACGATGCCTCCACCTTCAGCAGGTGGTGTAATGCTGTTAACCATGTTAAATATATTGGAAGGGCTATCATTAAAATCTTTATCCGAAGCGCAATGGATTCATTATTTAGTAGAAACAATGCGTCTTGCTTATTGGCAAAGCAATCAAACCATTGCCGATCCAGGCTTTACTAAAATTGATCTTAATAAATTACTTTCGTTAGAAAATGCAAAACAATTACGTACGCTTATTCCTAAAGACAAAGCTTTGCCTAGTGTAAAATTGCAAGTAAATAAAAACTATCCTGCTAATCATCACGCTAATACGACTCATATTAGTATCATTGACGCAGAGGGAAATCGAGTTTCAGCAACATTAACTATCAATTATATTTTTGGCTCAAGCGTTATTGCGCCTGGCACAGGTGTTTTATTAAACGATGAAATGGATGATTTCTCTGCGAAAGAGGGAGTAAAAAATGTTTTTGGACTCGTTGGCAATGACATAAATAGTATTGAGCCTGGCAAGCGGCCTATGTCTAATATGACACCCACTTTTTTGGAAATGCCGGGCCGAGCAGCTATTTTAGGCACACCTGGCGGTAGCCGTATACCCACGATGATCTTATTAAGTACCTTGCTTTTCCACGACTATCAAGGTGCAATTGCCATGGTTTCTGGCATGCGCTTTCATCATCAATACTTACCCGATTGGTTGCAATTTGAACCAGAAACGTTTTCACCTGAATTACAAAATCAATTAAAAAGCATGGGTTATCATTTAATGGCTTTAAAGCAATATTACGGCGATATGCAAGCTATTACTTGGGATAAAAAGTTAAATATACTAACAGCTGCTTCCGACCCTAGGAATATTGGTTTAGCAGTAGCTGCTAGCTCAAAGCAAGGCGGCTATGGTTTAGACTTTTAATTAAAGCTAAAAACAGTTTAACCCTATCCGCTCACCCAGATTAAATATGCCTATGATACAAGAGCTAATTTGAAGGTGTTTTTCCTTCGACTAGCTCTTTAATTGCTTGATGTACTTTTTCTATTAATTCATTTTTATTTTCTAATGTATATTGCGATGCATCAATAGGTTTTCCAATATGGATCTCGGCTTTTTGGTGTAAGTTAAATCGTAATGTTTTTGCGGGTAAAATGTCATAAGCGCCACGAATGCCAATGGGAATAATAGTCGCTTTTGCTTCAATAGCGGTTACAAAACCGCCTTTTTTAAACGCTTTAAGTATGCCATCTTTAGAACGGGTACCTTCTGGAGCAAGCCAAATGACAATACCACTTTCCATTAATTGGCGGGCAAACGCTAAATCTTTGATGGCTTGGTGTTTATTTTTACGATCAATAAAAGGAAATTCTGCGGCAGCCATCCCTTTACCCATAATAGGGACTCGGGACAGCTCTTTTTTAGCGAGCATTCTCATTGAGTGATTAGGAAAAGCTTTAAAGCTAAGGGGAATATCATAAAGACTAGTATGATTACACATGATAATTGTTGCTTTTCCGGGTTTAGGTTCCACCCCATAAGGGTTAACTACTTTAAGATCAACCTTAATAAAGCCAAGTAGCTTGGTCGCCCAATTATCAATAGTAGCATCGACCCAAGGACGGTTAATTTTACCTAGCATGCGCTTCAAACTTGCATGGCCGCAAATCTTAGCTGTGTAAAATGCCGAAAGCAGTGCTATCCATTGAGTACGTAATTTACTAATTTTCATAACTATGAAATCACTTATAATAAATAATGACCTGATAATACTGCATGTTTTTAGTCTTGCAAGCTTTATCCTATAAGACGCGAATTTTGGCTATGAATCATTTAAAATCTTCGTTAAATTTTAACTACTAATCAAATTAACCTGCTACTTTTATCTACTTTACTTCACTGGCAAGGCATTGTTGCGTGGATAAAATAAGTGATCAAAACAACCTTGTAGCCTGGGTACCGAAGTGAAACCCGGGTTTCGGTCCTGCGGACCTGCACCCAGGCACGCTTTAATTTATTCACGCAACAATGCATCTAAAGGTTGACATTTTGGGCAAAAGGTTGATGTTCGACCAGCAATTTTTACCGCTTTAATTCTCTCATTACAGCGCGAGCAAGGTTGATTTGTGCGGCCATAAACCCGTAATTGATTGACAAAATAACCTGGCTTGCCATCAACAGAGTAGAAATCACGCAACGTCGTTCCACCTAAGCTAATCGCTTGCTGTAATACTTCTTTACTAAATGTCACTAGCATTGTTAATTGATTGATAGTTAGAGCCCCTGCTGGCTGCAATGGATGAATGCCGGCTAGATAAAGGCTTTCAGTTGCATAAATATTGCCGATACCGACTACAACGTCATTATTCATTATAAATGACTTGATGCTTTGCTTTTTACCTCGAGCGCGTTTAAACAGATAGTCTGCGTTAAATGCTTCAGTTAAAGGTTCAGGACCTAAATGATTTAATAACCGATGTTGATTAGGATCGTCTGCTAAATAAAGCCAAAGTCCAAAGCGACGCGGATCAGAGTAGCGCATTAATAGGCCATTTTCTAACTTAAGATCAATATGATCATGTTTTTCAGGATTTGCCTCTGAATTTGCCAAGCGTAAGTGGCCTGACATGCCTAAATGAATGAGTATGTAACCGGTTGCAAGCTGAATGATTAAGTATTTAGAGCGCCGTGACACTGCTTCTATTTTTTGCCCTATACACTTATACTTAAGTTCAGGAGACACAGGTAAACGTAAATTAGACTGTCTAATGGTAACATTTTTAATTGTTTGGCCAATAAGATAAGGGCTAATTGCCAATCTTGTTGTTTCAACTTCAGGTAATTCAGGCATTATTTTTTTTCATTATGTTCTATAATTCTTCCATCTGTCTTTGAGATAACTCTCTTGGGAAAAAGAAAGTTTTTAACGATGGAAGCAAGCCAAAGAATACCGCCAATCAAGATACCCCACACCAGAATATAAGAAAACATAATAAGTAAACCAACGAGCATTGCTATAGCTATCCCAATAATTAAAAAGGGAATTAACGTCTGGAAAAAGTAATTTAACCTGTTATTCATGTAAAGATCCTAAGTAAACCTAGTTTTATGGTATTATAATAATAAGAGCAATCCTAAAATAATGCTTACTGTAAAAAAAGATTCTATATTAAAAGTTTAGCAGTAGTTGCTTCCATTTGTATCTAACAGCATAATACTGAATCTATTTTGCATCAAATTTTTGCGAGGAGCAGTTTATGATGTTTGGAATATTAAATCTTTCCTTTTGGGGTTATGTTATTGCAACAATAATACTAACCCAAATTACTATTGCTGGTGTGACCATTTATCTGCACCGGCATCAAACGCATAGGGCTTTAACGCTGCATCCAATTGTTAGCCATTTTTTTCGCTTTTGGCTCTGGCTAACGACTGGGATGGTAACAGCTGAGTGGGTAGCCATTCACCGCAAGCACCATGCTACGACGGATGTTGAAGGTGATCCCCATAGTCCTAAAGTCTTAGGTATTAAAAAAGTATTTTGGGAAGGTGCTGAGCTTTATCGGCAAGCTGCTAATGATAAAGAAATGGTTGCCAAATATGCGCATGGTACCCCAAATGATTGGATAGAGCGTCGTGTTTATAGTCGCTACTCATCCAAAGGTATTTTACTAATGCTGCTGTTAGACTTGCTATTTTTTGGTATACCTGGGATTACCATTTGGGCTATTCAAATGATGTGGATTCCACTTCATGCTGCGGGGGTAGTCAATGGGATAGGGCACTATTGGGGTTATCGAAATTTCGAATGCCCAGATGCTGCAACTAATATTTTTCCATGGGGTTTTTGGATAGGCGGTGAGGAATTACATAATAATCATCACACCTTTGCTTCATCTGCTAAATTTTCAATCAAATGGTGGGAGCTTGATATAGGATGGCTATATATACGTTGCTTATCTTGGCTAGGGTTAGCAAAAGTTAAGAAACTGCCACCAAAATTAGCGACTGATAAAGGGAAGTTGCATGTTGATTTAGATACAGTGAAAGCTGTTATTAGTAATCGCTTTCAGGTGATGTCTTTTTATTACAAGTTTGTTGTTCGGCCTACGTTAAAAATGGAGAAAAAATTAGTTGCCGATGATAAGGCAAAGCGCAAATTATTTCAGCGCGCCGGTCGCCTACTACGTTTACAAGATAGTTTGTTATCGCCAGGTGCAAAGGCTAGATTACACACTTTACTGTCACAACGAGAGCATTTACGAGTAGTTTACTCTTATAGGCAATCTTTACAAAATATTTGGCTAAAGACCGCCTCTTCACAAAAAGAATTAGTAGACGCTTTACAGCAATGGTGTAAACAAGCTGAAGAATCTGGCTTGGAAGTTTTACAGCAATTTGCTCAGCAAATCAAAAATTTTGTACCAAAACCTGTAAAAGTTTAACCCCTTAATGAAGCCTTAGCTTAAGCTAAGGCTTTTTTATAAAAACAACCCACCTATCACTTTAAAACCCTGCGCAACTCGTTTTCGGATTAATTTAAGCTTTGCTTTAACTCGATCTATGAACGCTTTTATTATAAATTCTAAATAAACTTGGCGTTTATTTTGCTTTAAATCAGATATCAGTATGGGATGGTCTATATTGTATTTGGGCATAGAGTAATTTTTTCTAATAAATTGCTTTATTAATATCCACTAAACTAGTAAGAGGTCTTGTTAATATGGACAGAAGGATAGCTGTCGTTACAGGCGGTACAGGTGGTATTGGCTCAGCAATTTGTCAACGATTGGCAAAAGATTATCAAGTCATTGCTTGTTACTTTAAAGATGGCAAGCATGATGAGGCTAAGCAATGGCAAAAAGCTCAGCAAGAAGCTGGGTTTAATATCGATATTGTTTATGGTGATATCTGTCAATTTTCAGATTGTGAAAAATTAACTGCTCTGGTTATTGAACGCTATGGGCATATTGATGTTTTAGTTAACAATGCAGGGATAACGGTTGATTGCAGCCTTAAAAAAATGTCGCCTGAGCAATGGCAACAAGTTGTGGATGCAAATTTAACCAGCGTTTTTAATATGACCCGTAATATTATCCCGCATATGATTGAACAAAATTATGGTCGGGTTATAAATATTTCTTCTATTAATGGGCGTAAAGGGCAATTTGGTCAGTGTAATTATGCAGCAACAAAAGCAGCGCTCTTCGGATTTAGTAAGAGCTTAGCTTTAGAAGTTGCAAGCAAAGGCATTACCGTTAACACGATTTCACCTGGTTATATTGAAACCAGTATGTTAACGAGTATGAAAGACGACGTTTTAAAAAGTATTATAGCGAATATTCCCATTGGCCGCTTAGGTAAGCCAAGTGAAGTTGCGAATGCGGTGGCCTTTTTTGCGGCAGCAGAAGCAAGTTTTATTACTGGCGCGAATTTAGATATAAATGGCGGCCAATATATGTAAAACTAGTTAATACCAGTCCGATACAAAAAATAGCCGCAATTTTTTGTAGTGACCGGTTTTGGTCTAAATCTAGGATAAATGCTGTGCATTAGTTACGTAAGCTATGTATAAGGTTATCAAAATGCAAAATAAACAAGTTATATTAATTACTGGTGGAACTGGTGATATTGGGACTGCGATTGCTAAACAACTAGCTCCTTTATATGGCTCCATCATTGCGCTTGATGTCGTTGCTGATAATAAAGGAGAAATTTGGCAGGAAGAATTAAATAAACAGGGTTTTAGCCATTTGCATTTTAAACATATGGACGTAACTAATTTTGCTGAATGTGAAGAAGTAATTAAGACTATTATTAATGAATTTGGCCGAGTAGATGTACTAATTAATAATGCTGGGATTACGCGTGATGCCGTTTTCCATAAAATGACTAAACAACAATGGGATGAAGTCCTTCGGGTTAATTTAGACGGTATGTTTAATGTAACACGGCAAGTAGTAGAAACTATGCGTGAGCAAAAAAGTGGCCGTATTGTTAATATATCCTCAGTAAATGCGCAAAAAGGGCAATTTTCACAAGCTAATTATGCAGCATCAAAAGCGGGCATTTATGGGTTTACTAAAAGCTTGGCGCAAGAATTAATGGCATGCAATATTACGGTAAATAGTATTTCACCGGGCTATGTTAATACACGATTAATGCAAGGGATTAGGCCTGATATTTTAGATACCATTATTAATTTAATTCCTGCTAAACGCTTAGCAGAGCCTGAAGAAGTTGCTTGGGCAGTAGAATTTTTAATTAATGAAAAAAGTCGCTACATTACCGGAGCAAATTTAAGTATTAACGGTGGATTACACATGTATTAAAGTCTAAAGCAGTTAATCTGTTTAAGGGTAAATAGTGAGATTAATAAAAAAATACAAAAATCGGCGTCTATATGATACTGAAAAAAGTCAATATATTACCGTTGACGAGCTGCAAGGCTATGTTGTTAATGGAATTGCTTTTCGAGTGGAAGACAGTAGTACAAATAATGATATAACCAGTGCAACCTTATTACAAATTCTTGTTGAGATGGAAACGACTACTAGCCAGTTTCTTTCAGCTGATATGCTAAGGCAATTGATAATATTAGCGCGTCATCCAATGAGCCAGGCTTATAAGAAAATTTTAGAGCAGTTATTTGTTTCTTTTGAAAATTCTTCAGAAAAGAATCCATATTTACAAGATTATCAACAAGCGGCACAACAGTGGCAACACCAATTTGGTGAGTTATTTAATCAATGGCAGTCTTTATTTAAAAATAAGAGTTAAAACAGAGGCAAAAATAATTTCCATCTAATTCAATCACTTAAAATGAGCTAAGTTTGAGGAGATGGATTATTATGTTGCACTGCAAAAAAAATAGTTTCAAATGATTGACAACGACCTTGCTTCAGGCTAATCTAATATTGTGCAATGCAACATAGGAGTCGATTTATGAACCACGCATATTTTGAACGATGGACTGAGTTAGCAAAAAAAGCTCAGGAACCTATACAAGCTATGACTGAATTAAATGTTAAGACTCTACAAAGTATTAACTATTTAAAGCCAGAAGAATTAGCAAAAATTAAAAAGCCTGAAGAGTTTTTAGAAAAGCAAATAGGGCTTGCTGTTGCTAATGGCCATAAAGCTTTAGACTACATGCAAAAATCATTTGAGATTTTTGAAAAAGCTATGCTTTCAGCCGTTCAAGAAGTAAAAAAAGCAGACAATAGAACCGACAGATAATCCAAATGAGGCCTAAAAGATAATAATTATTTTTTAGGCCAAAAATCTCATAGGCGTTAATTCAAAGATAAGGTTATTCTTTTTATTTCATTTGCCTTATAGTTAGCTAATAATCTTTAAGGAATTAATGTAATGCGCCTTGTTCTTTTATTATTAATTATTAATAGTAACCCTTTGTTTGCTAAAACAGCCGAAGCTATTTTTGCAGGTGGTTGTTTTTGGTGCATGGAAGCTGATTTTGAAAAATTAGATGGCGTATTAGAAACAATTTCTGGGTATGATGGTGGGACAACGCCTAATCCAACTTACGCGAGCGTAGCTTCTGGTAAAACAAACTATACTGAATCGGTAAGAATTATTTATGACCCACGTAAATTAACTTATCAGCAATTAGTTGATTATTTCTGGCACCATATTGACCCAACGGTAAAAGAGGCGCAGTTTTGCGATCAAGGGCACCACTATCGCACCGCAATTTTTTATTTAAATGAAGAGCAAAAAAATATTGCATTAGCAAGCAAACAAAGGCTACAAAAAAAATTTCCCATTATTTATACAGAAATTATTCCTTCAACCCAATTCTATGCTGCCGAAGAATATCACCAAAATTATTATAAAAATAATCCCTTACGCTATAAATTTTATCGCTATCGTTGTGGCCGCGATCAGCGAATAAATGAGGTTTGGAAGGAATAGAAAAAGGCTAGGCTCACATTACTTTAGAAAGAAGAGCTTTTATTTTTTCTAAACCTAAACTATGTAAAAGGGCAATATTATTCGCTGGTATCTGTTCGGTATTACCATAAAAAGCAATGGCTTTTTCTACACTATCCTCACGTAAAATATGTACCATGGGGTGAGGAGAACGATTTGTATAATTAGCAACATCTTCTGGGCCTGTAGCATCAGCAAAACAGTAATTAGGGTGAAAGGTAGCGAATTGATAAATTCCTTCATAATTAGCTGCTATGATTTGTTCTTCAGCAAGATCAATAAAGTCTAAATATGTAAAAAATTCTGCAAATAAATTAGGAAAAATAACCAACGAGGTTTCGATAGCTTGGTGATGATTTAAATAATCTATTTCACGATTTAAATCAGCTAAAGCATCCTCTAAAGTTAATGCGTTACTCACATTAAATTGTATCGTTTGATTGTCAATAACATAGCTAGCAAACGGACAAATTTGTAAAGGAATAATAAAAGATAGAATCCAGTTTTTGGTTTGCTGAGTAATTAGATTAGAATCGAGCATAGGCAGTTTAAAGTAAAAATTGGCATTATAACAAAAATTAGAGTAATTGGTTTTAAAACAAACCAAAATTCTAAGCCATACTTCATGTAGAAGCTCTGGACGTCTAAGTACCCAAGTTTATGCCTGGGAGAGCCTCAAAAAATTAAAATACTACGTACCGCGGCTTGCCCGCAGTACGTAGGGATGTGGCTATACTAAAAATAGCAAACTATTAAAGGAAATTGTTATGAAAAAGTTAATAGTAAGCACGTTATGTTGTTTATTAGCCGGGTCTTTCTTGGCTTATAGTGGGCAGGAAACGCCAACAACTCCCCCTATTATTAATCCAATTAATCCTGATAAAGACTTATTGCCATCCCCTTTTCCTGTCTATGTTATACCGAATGCCGGTGTTGTTAACCACCCTTATCCTGGCGCACAAGCAGTTTTACTTCCGACTGATAATAGCTATACTGGCTCACCCGGATGCTATCTTGCCTGTTATTCTCACCAACCCGGGGTTTACGCTGTTTCACCATCAATTTCGGTTATGGGACAAATTCGAGTCAAAGGTAGCTATAACAATAATAGCCGAATGTGCGAGCCTGATGGGTATCTAAATAAAGAAATTAGTGCTGAGCAGTATTTTAAAGATTTATGCAATCATAAAATTGCCTCTTGTCAAAATGCTTCTTGTTGGGCTGGCGGCGATACAGGCGGTTGGTTTGGTATTCAATAAATGTAATAGCTCAACCTCGATGATTCAATTGCAGCTCATACTTAAGGTATGAGCTTTTAGATTTCTTAAGCTACTTGCTAGTAGATTTTTTTTCTTTCTCAACATCTGGCCGTGATGTTGTTTGAAAAACATACGTACCTGGCGCGTCCATTAACGGTTTAAAGGGAAGCTTATTAATTGCAGGAACAGGTTTTTTAGTGCCAGATTTCTTTTTTAGCCACTTAAGCCAAACGGGCCACCAGGAGCCCGGGTGTTCAACGGCCTGGTTTAGCCATTCCTCAGCAGATTGATTAGTACTAGGATTCCAATAATAATTGTATTTTCCGGTACTAGGTGGGTTAATGATACCAGCAATATGTCCTGAGCCTCCTAATAAAAAATGCTTTTCCCCTTTTACCGCTTGAAAGCCAATATAAGTGGTTTTCCAAGGAGCAATATGATCTTTCTTAGTCGAAATAAAAAAGGTTGGTAGATCAATTTGTCTAACATCTAGCGGTGTATGGTTTAATTTAATTTTTCCAGGTTTGATTAAATTATTATGCAAGTACATCCAACGTAAGTATTGAGAATGCATTTTAGCCGGCATATTGGTTGCATCGGCATTCCAATAAAGGATGTCAAAAGGCACCGGATCTTTACCTTGTAGATAGTTTTTTATAAAGAATGACCATACTAAATCGTTTGCTCGTAGTGAGTTAAACGTGTTAGCCATGAATCGGCCATCTAGATAACCTTTCAATTTCATCTGTTCTTCTAGATGCCTGATTTGGTGTTCATCAATAAAAACCGAAATATCGCCTGGATCGCTAAAATCAATCATGGAAGCTAGAAATGTTGCACTACGTATAGAATTTTTATTATGTGCCTTATAATAAGCAAGTAAGCACGCGAGTAGGGTACCGCCTATACAAAAACCAAGCGTATTAACCCGTTTTACATTTAATTGTTGCTTAATCACTTCAATGGCCGTCATTGGGCCGCCGTTTAAATAGCTATAAATTCCTTTATCAGCATAAGTTGCATCAGGATTAACCCAAGAAATAACAAATACTGTAATACCTTGTTTAACTAGCCAGCCTATTAGCGAATTATGCTCACTTAAGTCAAGAATGTAATATTTGTTAATCCAGGGTGGAATCATCATTAATGGAACGGTATACGTTTTTTCCGTACTGGGCGTATATTGAATTAATTCCATCATTTCATTACGAAAAATCACCTTACCTGGCGTTGTTGCTATATTTTTACCGATTTTAAAAGCATCTGTGTCTGTCATTTTAATAATTAAACGCGAGGAACCGGATTCCAAATCAGTTAGCAAATTCTGTAAACCGCGTAATAAGTTTTTACCGTGACTTTGCAATGTTTCTGCCATTAATTGCGGATTTGTATGAATAAAATTGGCTGGCGATATAGCATCTAAGTACTGCCTGCTAAAAAATTGTACCCGTTTTGCTAATTGTTTATCACCATAATCAAGGTGCTCAAGAAGAGCATTGAAGTGCTCGCTTGCCAATAAATATTGCTGGCTTAATAAATTAAAGAAAGGATTATTAACCCATTCATCACTGCTAAATCGTTTATCTTCAATTGGCATAGGCTTGCCTTCCAGCCAATATGAAAATTGCTCTTGTGCAAGGCCTACTGCATCTTGCCAATAAGCAATTTGTGCTTGCCATATTTTTTCCGGGTTTTTAAATATGGTGGCAACGAGCGCTTGAAAATCGCTGGTAAGATCAATAAACCGATTAATCCATAGCGGAAGCCTTGGTGGTTGATTTTGCAAGCTTGCGATTAGTTGCATGCTTTTTTCAGCAACAGACTGCATTAGTTGACTTAATTCAGTATCGTTGGTCATCCTATCTCCTAAGCAATACGAATACTTTTTATTCTCACGCGTTTTAAGGTACATTGGCAAGTAACTTCTCACACCGGGATAAAAAGAATTGCGTAAAGTAATAAGTAATAAAATTACAGGGTATTTACTTTTAATTGTAGTAGTTATGCTTTTAGCCAGTGGTTTTTATTTTTGGGAACAGTATTTGCTTGATCATTTTTTGGGCGGATTTCATGAGCAAGGTATGCCGGTCATTCATTCAGGCAAGGGGTTTTATTTCTTTTTTAAAGTGTGGCCTGTTTGGGCTTTTCCGCTTATTGTTAATAACTTACTCATTCTTTTCTTGGCTAAGAAATATTATCAATTCGTAGTACACCGTTTTTGGCAGTTACGGCAAGAACGATTTAAACTTAAAAATGAAATAAAGGAATTGCAACGCAAGCTAATTAATTTAAATCACTCCCAAAGTGCTACGCGCAGCGTAGCTAATAAAGATTATAACGCCTTGGAAAAAGCCTATAATAATCTTGCTAGCGACTACCAGCAAAGTACCGATTTTATTGAAAAATTATTAGATAAAATAAATAAGCAAAATTTAGGATAATTTAAATTAATTGGTAAGATCATGACTTATTTTTTTAGATGCAAATTAAGTTAAAGTAGGTGACAAATTCTCGTTAACTAATGTCATTTTGATACAAAAAATAGTCATTTATTTTTATAAAAAGCTAGTTTTTTTAATCTATATTTCGTATAAATAATAGGCATTTTATGAGCTAAGGCTTGTTTAGTGGCCTAAAGGCTCCTCTGGCCTTGCGTCGAATTAGGCTTCTCCTCTTAAGAGGCTTAATGTACAATTTCCTAATCTTTTTTTACTCCATGTCTAATGCATTTAAAACAATTAAAATTAACTGGATTTAAATCATTTGTTGATTCGACGGCCATTTCTTTTCCTAGCCAATTAGTTGCAGTCGTTGGGCCTAATGGTTGTGGTAAATCAAATATCATTGATGCAGTAAAATGGGTACTAGGAGAAAGTTCTGCTAAAAACTTACGTGGCGAATCCTTAACTGATGTTATTTTTAATGGTTCAACTAGCCGCAAAGCAGTAGGGCAAGCCTCAGTGGAGTTAATGTTTGATAACTCAATGGGTCGTTTGGGTGGGCAGTATAGTCATTATCAAGAAATTGCTATTAAACGTTTGGTTACCCGCGATGGCGATTCTTTTTATTTTTTAAATGGAACCCGGTGTAGGCGACGTGATATTACTGATCTTTTTTTAGGAACAGGCGCAGGAGCCCGTGGTTATGCCATTATTGGCCAGGGGACGGTCTCTAAATTAGTTGAAGCGCAGCCAGAGGAATTACGCGCTTATTTAGAGGAAGCAGCAGGGATTTCTAAATATAAAGAAAGAAGGCGTGAGACTGTGGTGCGTATTAATCATGCGCGCGACAACTTAGTGCGGGTAACTGATATTAGAGAGGAACTCTCCAAACAGCTACAGCGACTGGAAAAG
This sequence comes from Legionella beliardensis, assembly GCF_900452395.1. Lineage (NCBI taxonomy): Bacteria > Pseudomonadati > Pseudomonadota > Gammaproteobacteria > Legionellales > Legionellaceae > Legionella > Legionella beliardensis. The sequence continues at coordinate 2,909,793 of NZ_UGNV01000001.1, read as the reverse complement.
CAAGCAAAAGCAGCAATACATTATCAAGAGCTTAAGAGTTTAGAGCATAGCTATAAAGCAGAGATCTTGGCACTTAGATGGCAACATCTAAATCAAGAGCAGCTGCAATTAGAGCAGCATCTCAATCATTTATTACTAGAGTATGAGCAACATCAAGCAAGTCTCGCCGAGGCCTCTAGTCAAAATACATCGACCCGCATCCATATGGAACAAGCCCAAGATACGTTGCAAGTATTGCAAGAGCAGTTTTATCAATTAACCGCCGAAATTGCCCGCCTAGAGGAACAGATTCAACGGCAACATCAAGAAAAGCAACGATTATTAGATGAAAAACAGCAAATTCAAATCCAGCAGTGGGAACTAGAGAATCAACTAAAACAGGATAATGAATTACTAAGAGACTATGAGTCCACGGTCAGCAAAATTCAGGCTGATTTAGCAAAATCTCAAAACCAAGCGCTACTAAAGCAGCAAGCTTATCAAACGGTGCAACAAGAAAAGTCACTTTGGCAAACAAAATTTGCTCAAATACAGCAGAAATTAGCGCAAGCAGAGCAGGAAGTACAAGTACAACTTGTACACAAACAACATATAAATCGTCAGCAGCAAGACTTGCAATTGCGGCTTGAAAAAGCTAGAGGACTCCTCATAGCCCTTGACGAAGACATGGCAGTGATTGATTTATCGCAACAAGTGGCTAATTTAACTGCTTTAGAAAGTAAAAAAGAGCAGCAAGAAAACGAGTATCAAGCGTTATTTTTAAACTTAAATGAAGCACGGCAATTGTTAACCCAAACAGAAACAAATTTACATAAAGCGCAGGATGAAGTGCAACAATTAACTACCGCACATGCTGCCCTAATAGCCATGTTAACAGCAGCGCTAGAAGTACATTACCCTGCCTCCACAACAATGCAGCCACGGCTTTTAGAAGTGCTAGTAGTCGACAAAGAATGGCAATATGCTTGCGAAATGGTTTTAAAAGACTACCTACATGCGACTGTTATAGAATCAGTCGATAGTGTTTTAAGCGCTAGTTTGCAATCTTTTGATATGCCCCAGTGTTTTGCAGTCTCTGATATATCTTCTTCCAAGAAAAAGTCCTATCCATGCTTAGCAGAAAAAATGACTGGTAAAATTCCTTATTTCCTACCTAACTTGTATCACATATTTACGGCGGCGACCCTGGCAGAGGCTTGCATGTGGCTGCCTTATATTAATGACGATGAATCCATAATTACACCCGATGGTTGTTGGATTGCTAAAGGGTGGGTAAGGATTGCAGGAAAGGCTCGGGAAGATTCGTTTAGTTTAATAAGTAAGCATGAAGAGTTAAGTCAATTAGAAAAAGCGCTTAAACAAGCTCAGGAAGCGCTAATAATGTTGCAGCAAAAACGTGATGAGCTTTATGTCAATTTAAAAGAGTATGAAGATAAGGCTATTCGTTCTAGAGATGTGTTAACTAGTATTCAGGAAGAAGAACGGGCTGCTAAAGCACAAGAAGAAGCGATGTTGGTGTCGCTAAGTCAACTCTCTCTTAAAAAAGAGGATGTTTTTGCTGAGTGTGAGCAATTAGAAAGCGACTTAATTAATCTAGCCGAACAACACTTTATCATGGAGCAAGCCCTTGCGGCGGCTTTATCACTAAAACAACAATTTAAACAAGAGCAAGAGCAATCTTCTAGCGATAAACATCACTTTGACACAGCGTTTTATGCAGCTCAAATTGAGCTTGATGAAGCGCGCTCTTTAGTGCATCAATTAGAATTAGAAAAAGAGCGTAAGCAATTAATACAGAAACAAACAGCAGCAACTATTCTCAGTGATGAACTTAAATTACGTACTTTAGATAAGCGCCTTAAAGAGATTGACGAGCAATTAGTAGTCATTACAGTTCCTAATGCAGCTTTAGAAGAAAATTTAATAAAGAAATTAACAAACCAGAAAGAGCTTGAGCAGCATCTAATCATGATGCGGGAAAACTTAAGTGTTTTAAAGAAAGAATGTGATGTACAAGAAGCCAAAATTAAAGCAGAAGATAAGCAAATTAAAATTTTACAAGAAAAAATTCAACAACTACAGCTACAACTACAGACATTTCGAGTGCAAATCGGTAATCTATTAGAGATATTAAATGAACAAGGTTTTCAAGCGCAAACACTACTTAGTAAAATCGCACCTGGGATAACCATCTTAGAGCGTGAACAGCGCATTGAAGAAATTGTTGAAAAAATAAATACTCTAGGTGCAATTAATCTTGCAGCCATTGAAGAATATGAAAATGAATCCCAAAGAAAAAGCTATTTAGATGGGCAATATGAGGATTTAACTAATGCTTTAGCCATGTTAGAGGCTGCGATTGAAAAATTAGATAAGGAAACAAGGGCTCGTTTTAAGCAGACCTTTGATGAAATCAATGCGACATTTCAATCACTTTTTCCACGTCTATTTGGTGGAGGGCGGGCTAATTTAGAGTTAACTGGTGATAATTTGTTAGACGCGGGTGTTTTAGTGATGGCTCAGCCGCCAGGTAAGCGTAATAATACCATTCATTTGCTCTCTGGTGGGGAAAAAGCAATGACAGCCGTTGCTTTGATATTTGCAATTTTTCAGCTAAACCCTTCACCTTTCTGCATGTTAGATGAAGTAGATGCACCTTTGGACGATGTAAATGTGAGTCGTTTTTGTGATTTGGTAAAAGAAATGTCACAAGTAGTGCAATTTTTATTTATCACGCATAACAAAGTAACGATGGAATTAGCGAATCATTTAATTGGTGTAACAATGCGTGAGCCTGGTGTATCCCGCATTGTTACAGTTGACGTTGAAGATGCCTTAGCAATAACTGAGGCTTAAGAAATTTCTTTTGATTTTAATGCGTTAAAAAAGGTTAGTGATTAACCCAACGGATGATTGAGGAGTCAATATGCAGGCAAACTTAAGTTTAATACTCAATATAATATTACTTATTGGCGTTGTCATTGCAATAGCGCGTTTGATGAAATCAAAGCGACAAACGAATAATTTAGCGACTTACCAGCCGCCTTTGGGAAAAGTAGAAAATAAATCATTTGATGACATTATTGCTGTGCGTAAAGTGAGTTCTAATTTATTGAATGAAGAGTCTGACTTAACTGATGAAAAAATTAGTGCCAATGAGGAAACAAGTAAAAAGCCAGTACTTGAGGATGAGCCTTTGGAAGCAGAGTTAGCAGCTTCTGCTGAAGCAGGTCCGTCAGTCATGATGTTTTTACTGGCTAAAGAAAATCGCCAACTTGCGGGTTATGAATTGTTGCAAACAGTACTTGCAGCAGGCTTAAGGTTTGGAGAAGGGCATTTGTTTCATCGGCATCAATATTCTAATGGGCAGGGGCCAATTTTATGCAGCTTAGCAGCAGCAACGCCAACAGGAATGTTTGATTTACAAAATATTGGTGGTTTTTCAGTAAGGGGGTTATGTTTATTTATGCATTCCTCAGGCAATTCTACCATTGATAAAGAAAGATTTAATATTATGCTTGATACAGCAAAACAATTAAGCGAAGAACTAGGCACCTTATTGCTTGATGATTACAAAAGGCCATTAACTGAGAAAAGCCTTGCGCATTATCATCAGCTGTTAGGTATTACAGAGAGCTCTAATTTAGAAGTTAAGGCATATGAATCAGTTTAAAGAATTTATATTGCATTTTGCTAACGTTGGTGTGTAAGGTGAATATTACCACACTTAATTTAATTCCTTCCTTGAAACTATGATGAATATTACAAATATAATGCAACAATTGGGATGTCAATATAACGAGCCTATCTCAATAACAGGCGTTTCCATTGACAGCCGAAAAATTTTACCTGGGTATTTATTTATTGCCTTACGTGGCGAAAAATTTGATGGGCATCACTTTATTGCTGACGCACAGGCTAAAGGCGCAATTGCTGTGTTATGTGAAGAAAAAGTTAGTAGTACTATGCCCCAATTTGTGGTGGCTAATACGCTGCAAGCGCTAACTATGATGGCTAAATTGCATCGCAACACCATAACTTGCCCGATTATCGCGTTAACAGGTAGCAATGGCAAGACATCGGTAAAAGAGATGATTGCCTCTATTTTACCTAAACCCGCACACGCAACCCCTGGCAATTTAAACAACCATATTGGCGTCCCCTTAAGTGTGTTGCAGTTAAAGCCTGAGCATCGTTATGCGGTGTTTGAATTAGGTGCTAATCATCCAGGTGAAATCGCACACACCGTAGCCATCGTAGAGCCACAAGTTACCTTAATTAATAATATCGCACCGGCCCATATTGAAGGGTTTGAATCAATTGATGGCGTGGCGCGAGCTAAAGGTGAAATCCATGCAGGGCTTACCGCTGGTGGTACGGCCATTATCAATGATGATGATGATTATGCTCATTTTTGGGATGAGTTATTGGTAGGTAAGCGTATTATTCGTTTTTCATTAACAAATAAAGCAGATGTTTACGCGCGAGATGTGTCATTTAATGATACGGGATTTGCCTCATTTACTTTGGTAACCCCACGAGGCGAGCAGGCAATTACTTTACAAGTGCCAGGTGAGCATATGGTACGCAATGCCTTAGCTGCTGCATCTAGTTGTTATGCTGTTGGCATTTCTTTAAAAGAAATAGCAGAAGGATTAGCGCGTTTTCAAGGGGTATCGGGACGGCTTACTTATTTAAACGGTAAGAATGAGGCGGTAGTTATTGACGATACCTATAATGCAAATTTACGCTCTGTTTTAACTGCGATTGATGTATTAGCTAAACGGCCAGGACGTCGTATTTTAGTTTTAGGTGATTTGGGCGAATTAGGCGCCTGGACCGAGCAACATCATGAAGAAATTGGCTATACCGCCCAACAAAAAGGAATAGATTTATTAATGACTTGTGGTAAACATAGTGTTTTTTCCAGTAAAGCATTTGGTAGTAAAGCTCGTCACTATACAACTCAAGAAGAACTAACAAAAGATTTACTTCCTTGGCTTGATAAAACCACAACAGTACTAGTAAAGGGCTCTCGTTCAGCCGGTATGGAAAAAATTGTGCATGAATTAGTGCGCTAACAATTTAGGCATGTGATATGCTTGCCAATTTTTATACGAAAAAGACACGTGCTCTGAACTAATACTTTAAATTCTACAAGAGGAAAAAATATGCTTTATTGGTTAACGCAGTTAATACAAGGACAGTATCATGCGTTTCGAGTTTTTCAGTATTTAACTTTTCGGTCTATTTTAGCTGCTTTAACTGCGTTATTAGTAGGGCTTTTTTGTGGCCCTGTGATGATTAAATGGCTTAGAAATTTACAACTGGGGCAGGTGGTACGTCATGATGGCCCACAAACTCATTTATCTAAAGCGGGTACACCGACTATGGGCGGTGTGCTTATCTTGGTGGCCATTACCGTAAGTTGTCTCTTTTGGGGCGATCTACGGCAGCCTGCGCTTTGGCTAGTATTATTAATGACGTTAGGGTTTGGGGTTGTAGGATGGATTGATGATTATCGCAAAGTAGTGCGTAAAAATAGTAAAGGATTGCCTGGCCGGTGGAAATATTTATGGCAATCAGTTATTGCAATCATTGCGATTTTATTCCTATATTTTAGCCCCAGCATGCCTTTGCAAACAGAGCTAAGTATTCCTTTTTTTAAAAATTGGTTAGTCACGCTCGGCCCATTTTTTCCTGTATTAGCTTATTTTGTAATTGTTGGCAGCAGTAATGCTGTTAATTTAACCGATGGCTTAGATGGTTTAGCCATTGTTCCTATTGTTATGGTGGCGGGTGCCTTAGGTGTGTTTGCTTATGCTAGTAGTAATGCTGTTTATGCGCATTATTTAAGTATTCCTTATTTACCTAATATTGGTGAATTAACCATTTTTTGCTCAGCAATGGTAGGCGCCGGTTTAGGTTTCCTTTGGTATAATACTTATCCTGCGCAAGTTTTTATGGGTGATGTTGGCTCGCTCGCCTTAGGTGCTGCTTTAGGAATGACAGCGATTATGGTCAGGCAAGAATTGGTTTTATTGATTATGGGCGGTTTATTTGTAATTGAAACCATATCTGTGATTTTGCAAGTTGGTTATTTTAAATATACAGGTGGTAAGCGATTATTTCGTATGGCGCCCTTACATCATCACTTTGAACTTAAAGGCTGGACAGAGCCTAAAGTGATTGTGCGCTTTTGGATTATGACTGTTGTTTTTGTCTTATGTGGTTTAGCGACTTTAAAATTACGTTAGGTGAATCATGAGTCAGTCCATTTATTTAGTCGTAGGTTTAGGCAAGACAGGCCATTCAATTGCTAGTTATTTGCAAAGACGCCAATTACCATTTATTTTTTATGATACTCGTAAGGAAGTAGGTAATTTAGATGAATTTATTCATCATTTTCCTGGGGTTGAGGTCTTTTTGGAAGATTTGCCTGCCAGTGTTTACCCGCAATTAAAAGAAATTATTGCAAGCCCCGGTGTCGCCTTAGATATACCTGTTTTTATGGAAGCTCGACGTTTAGGTATTCCTATTATTGGCGATATAGAATGCTTTGCTAGAGAAGTTAGCGCGCCTGTTATTGCAATTACTGGGACAAATGGTAAATCTACGGTAACGACCTTGGTTGGCGAAATGGCTCGCGCTGCAGGGCTAAAAGTTGCCGTAGCTGGCAATATTGGGTTGCCGGTTCTTGATTTATTGGATAATGATGAACAATATGATTTATGGGTGTTAGAATTATCTAGTTTTCAATTAGATTTACTTTTCTCATTAGCGCCAGTTGCGGCTACTATTTTAAATATTTCCCCTGATCATCTAGATAGGCATTTTACCCTTAACGCTTATATTGCCGCTAAACAACGTATCTATTTACGCTCGAAAGTAAATATTTATAACCGTGATGATAAGCAAACTTATCCTCTTGAAGCTGCAAGGGATGCTAAGTTAATTAGCTATGGTTTAGATGCTCCAGAAGCAGAAAATTGGGGTATTATACAAAAAGATAGCACTTATTTTTTAGCACAAGGTAATAAACCTATTCTTGCTGTTGATTTGCTGCGCTTAAAAGGTAAGCATAATTGGCAGAATGCGTTAGCGGCCTGTGCACTGGCATCGACAGCAGGTATAAAAATAGACGCTATGGTAGCCATTTTAAAATCTTTCTCAGGGCTTACTCATCGTTGCCAATGGGTTAGAACGTTAAATGGGGTTGATTGGATTAATGATTCAAAAGGCACTAACATAGGGGCAACTATTTCCGCCGTTTTAGGAATTGGCGGTGCCATGCAAGGAAAAATAGTTCTGATTGCAGGAGGCTTAGGGAAAGGTGCGGATTTCAGTGAGCTTAAACCAGCGCTTAATCAGTTTGTTCGCGCAGTTATTTTGATTGGAGCAGATGCGCATAAAATTGAACAAGCGATTAAAGGCAGCGTTTCTTCATTACATGCTACAAGCTTAGAAGAAGCCATTGATATAGCTTCTTTACAAGCCAAACCTGGCGATATTGTCTTATTATCACCTGCTTGCGCAAGTCAAGATATGTTTCGCGATTTTAATCATCGTGGAGAAGTATTTATGAACCTAGTAGGTAACTTGTGACTATGCAACCACGTCATTATACGCAACGAGGTAAACCAACAAATAAGCCGTTGGCTTTGTATGATAAATGGTTAATGAGCGCTGTACTTGGATTAATTATTATTGGACTGATGATGGTTGCGTCAAGTTCTGTGATGATTTCGACAAAATATTATCATAATCCTTTTCACTTTTTGATTCGTCAATTTATCTATCTTTTTGTTGGCCTTTTCCTTGCTTTAATTGTAATGCGCATAGACAGTAGTGTTTGGGAAAAAAGTAGCATGCCTCTGCTTTTAATTTGTTTTCTTATGCTCATGGCCGTTCTACTCCCGGGCATTGGTCATACGGTAAATGGCAGCCGCAGATGGTTGTCATTAGGCCCTATTGGTATTCAAGTTTCAGAATTAACGAAATTAATTATGATTTTTTACATTGCCGGTTATTTAGTTCGCCAGCAAAAAACAATTGAAAAATCGATTTTTGGCTTCGTTAAGCCTATGATTATTTTAAGCTTAATCGCTGTGTTACTTTTAATGGAGCCGGATTTTGGTGCGACCGTGGTTATTGCTGGAACAGTGATGGCTATGCTATTTTTAGCAGGCGTGAAATTACGTTATTATGTAGGTCTGCTTATAGGTGTCGTCTGTTGCTTAGCTATTCTCGCTGTCTCTTCGCCCTATCGCGTTGCTCGCTTAACCGCTTTTCTTGATCCGTGGGCTGATCAATTTAATAGTGGGTATCAATTAACCCAATCTTTAATCGCTTTTGGACGCGGAGGTTGGCTTGGGGTAGGATTAGGTGATAGCGTACAAAAATTATTTTATTTACCTGAAGCGCATACAGATTTTCTCTTCGCAGTTTTAGCGGAAGAATTAGGACTTTTAGGTGTTCTATTAGTTCTTGCTTTGTATAGTATACTGGTGCTGCGAGGCTTATCAATCGGTTACACAGCCTACAGCCAAGATCGTTTCTTTTCTGCTTTTACTGCTTATGGTTTGACCTTTTGGCTAGGGTTACAAGCAGCTATTAATATGGGCGTAAATTCTGGGCTACTACCAACAAAGGGTTTAACATTGCCAATGTTAAGTTATGGTGGTGCTAGTGTGGTGGTCAATTGTGTGGTTATTGCTTTATTATTACGCATTGATCACGAGAATCGTTGGCAATCACTTGGATTGCGATCGCCGACTTTATAAAAGGGGAATGTTGTGGAAAGTTTAGGACATTTTCTTCCGCCAAGGATGGGGCGTGTAGAACAAATTCATTTTGTAGGAATTGGTGGTGCCGGTATGTGTGGCATTGCTGAAGTTCTACATAATGATGGTTATCGAATTACGGGTTCTGATATCAGTGAAAATCGTGCTGTGCAACATTTGCAAGCGCTCGGGATTACTGTTTTCATAGGTCATCGAGCCGAGAATATTGTTGGCGCTGATGTTGTTGTGCGTTCTACAGCAATTTTAACTGATAACCCAGAGATTATTGCAGCGCATGAGCAATTTATTCCTGTTATTCCTCGCGCTGTCATGCTTGCTGAATTAATGCGATTCCGTCATGGTATTGCGATTGCTGGTACGCACGGAAAAACAACCACAACAAGCTTAGTCAGTAGCTTGCTAGCGGAAGGCGGCTATGATCCCAGTTTTATTATTGGTGGTAAATTAAATAGTTCTGGTACAAATGCACAGTTAGGTAAGTCGGCGTATTTAGTTGCAGAAGCCGATGAAAGTGATGCATCTTTTCTTTACTTAAAGCCTATGATGGCTGTGGTTACTAACATTGATGCTGATCATATGGGAACTTACAATAATAATTTTGATAATTTACGTAATACTTTTATTGAGTTTCTACATCACCTACCTTTTTATGGGCTTGCTGTGGTATGTCTTGAAGATGAAGAAGTAAGGCGTATCATGCCAGCAATCGAGCGACCAACATTGACCTATGGTTTTCGTGAAGAAGCGCATTATCGCGCCGTGAGTTGGACTCAAAATGGGCTATTAAGTGAATTTACAGTACAAAGGCCAAGCCCGCATCAACCATTAACCATTAAATTTCATTGGCCAGGTCAGCATAATGTTTTAAATGCTTTAGCTGCAATTACAATAGCAACTGAGTTAGGTGTGGATGACAACTCAATCATCCAAGGTTTGGCAAAATTTCAAGGGGTCGGCCGCCGTTTTCAAATACTTGGAGAGAGAAAATTTGAAAAAGGTAAGGCAATTATTGTAGATGATTACGGGCATCACCCAAAAGAAATTATCTCAACACTTAAAGCATTTCGCCAAGTTTGGCCTGATAAACGCTTAATTCATGTTTTCCAACCCCATCGTTATAGCCGAACGCAGGCTCTGTTTGAGCAATTTGTTAATGCATTAGGTTTAGCAGATCAATTATTATTAATGGATATTTATTCAGCTGGCGAACCAGCAATTCCTGAGGTATCTAGCCAAGCACTGCTGGCAAAAATACGCATAAAATGTCCAAATGCGCAGTTAGTTAATGAGAAAAATCTTAGCCAGACGTTAGATGAATTAGTGACAGATAATGATGTTATTTTAATGCAAGGTGCAGGTAATGTAGGGCAATTAGCAGTAAGTCTATTGCAAACTTTACGAGAAACAGCATGAATAATAATTTAAATTCAATAGATAACAGGGGTTATCAAGGCCAGTTGCTGTTTAATGAATCATTAGCTTCATATACGACGTGGCGTGTAGGAGGCAAGGCACGACAGCTATATAAACCAGTTAATATTGATGATTTAGCATCATTTCTTAAGCAACTTCCCCCGGGAGAGCCTATTTTATGGTTAGGATTAGGCAGTAATTCACTAATTAGAGATGGCGGTTTTGCCGGAACAGTTATCCTAACTCAAGGGTGTTTAAAAGAAATAGCTATTTTGAATGAAAATTATATACGTGTTGAAGCGGGCGTTTCTTGTGCAACCATGGCTAGGTTCTGCGCTCGTAATTCACTCTCAGGTGGTGAATTTTGGGCGGGTATACCAGGCACCATGGGCGGGGCTTTACGTATGAATGCTGGTTGTTTTGGCAGTGAAACTTGGCAATTTATTGCTGAGGTAGAAACAATTAATCGCCAAGGTATTCGACGTATTCGTAAGCCAGAAGAATTTACCATTGCGTATCGTCATGTTGACGGTTTAGCCGAAGATGAATGGTTTGTGGCGGCAACGTGTAAGCTTGTTAAAGGAGAAAAAGAAAAATCCTTGCAAATGATTAAAGAATTGTTAGCACACCGAGCTAATACGCAGCCAACAAATGAATATAATTGTGGTTCAGTCTTTAGAAACCCTCCTGCCAATTATGCAGCTATTCTTATTGAGTCGTGTGGACTTAAAGGCAAGCAACTAGGAGGCGCCACTGTCTCTACTAAGCATGCAAATTTCATTATTAATCAAGAAGGGCAGGCGTCAGCAAAGGATATTGAGGCGCTAATTATTTTGGTTCGCGATACTGTCAGCCAGCAAACCTCAATCGAACTTATCCGTGAAGTACATATCATTGGAGACCATTAATGTCTAAACTTATTAACCTAGCCCTCTTATACGGAGGTAAGTCAGGCGAGCATGAAATCTCTTTAATTTCTGCAGCATCTGTTTTATCTGAACTTGATAGTACTAAATATAATATTATTCCAATAGGCATGGATAAAGAAGGTCGTTTTTATTTAAATGAATATACTGACTTATTAGCCTTTAAAGAGCGTTTACCGGTTGTAACTCCCCGCTCTAAACCGCTTGCTAATTTTCTTTTAAATGGTTATCCAGCCATTGATGTTGACGTTGTTTTTCCAGTTGTGCATGGGCCATTGTATGAAGATGGTTGTTTACAAGGGCTATTAAAATTAGCTGGTGTTGCCTATGTTGGTTGCGATGTTTTATCTTCAGCAATTGGTATGGATAAAGACATGGCTAGACGCTTAGTCTGTGTAAATGGTGATATCCATTGTGCTCAATACCGGGTTTTATCTTGGCATAGTAATCATGCTGAAAGGCAGCAATTCTGCCAGCAAGTTAGTAGTGAGTTGGGCTGGCCCTTATTTGTTAAACCATGTTCTCTAGGCTCAAGTGTTGGTACTCATAAAGTAACTAATTTAGACGCTTTGTACTTAGCAATAGAGGATGCATTTCGTTATGATGACACCATCCTTGTGGAGGAATATATTAACGGACGTGAAATTGAACTTGCGGCCCTTGAGAATTTAAAGCCAAATAGTACGCCTCACGTAAGTATTGCAGGTGAAATAAAAGTTAATCACCCAGATGGGTTTTATTCTTACACTGCTAAATATTTAGAAAGTCACCAAACAGAATTGTTTATACCAGCGAATTTAACATCTGATTTGCTAAGTCAATTACAAAAAATAGCTGCTGATATTTTTATTCATTTAAAGTGTAAGGGCATGGCGCGAATTGATTTTTTTGTAAATGAAGAATCAGGTAAAATTTATTTCAATGAAATAAATACGTTACCCGGATTTACCTCAATTAGCATGTATCCTAAGTTATGGCAGGCAAGTGGATTAGAATACCCAGCACTTTTAGATCAATTAATTAATCTAGCGTTGGTGCATCAAAATTGCCGAAAAAACTTAGTAACAAGCTATCAATAATTAGGTGGTTTTTCGTTTAATATAATTAATTATTTTATACATATCATTAAATAGGCAAGAGAGAGATGAGTGCGCATAAAGGCCAATTACGCTATGCAAGTTTGCTGACTTTTTTAGTTCTTTGTGCACTTTGCCTTGCTGCTCGATTAATTTATTTATTTATTGCTGACGCAGAACGTTTTCCCATTAATACAGTTAAAATAGCAGCTGCTTATAATCATATTTCTCATAAGCAATTAGAATCTATTTTAGAAGAATTTGGTGACGCTAGTTTTTTTTCATTATCAGTTAATCGCCTACATGCTGCCTTTTCCTCTTTAGCTTGGATTAAGCATGTTCAAATAGAGCGGGTTTGGCCAGATACTTTAAAAATTAAATTAATAGAAAAAAAACCCATTGCAATTTGGAATAATGCAATGCTTACTGACGAGGGCGAAATATTTGATGGCGGAACTGAACTAGTTGACCCATTATTGCCGCAATTAAAAGGACCTGCGAATCAGTATCAACAAGTCTTACAAGTTTTTAAAAAAATGAGTAAGATATTAAATAACTATGATTTATATGCAACAGCTTTAGAATGGCGTGAAAATGGTGCTTGGGACCTCACACTTTCTAATGGGATTCAGTTGCGATTGGGTAAACGCGATCTTGAAATGAGAATAAATCGATTCTGTAAGGCATATCCTGCCGTTTTTGCAGGCGTTTTATCAGATAAGCCAGAACAAATGGCAAGCGTTGATTTACGTTATCCGCGTGGCATGGCGGTGCAATGGAAAAAATAACGGGAAGATAATGGCTAAAAAATCAGAAAGAAATATCATCACCGGCTTGGATATAGGTACCTCAAAAGTTGTTGCTCTAATAGGTGAAGTGACGCAAGATGGCGCTATTGAAATTATCGGTATAGGTCGTCATCCCTCCCGAGGATTAAAGCGAGGCGTTGTTGTTGATATTGAAGCAACAGTTAATTCAATTCAACGGGCTGTACAAGAAGCTGAACTTATGGCAGGTTGTGAGGTACGTACTGTTTATGCGGGTATTGCAGGAAGTCATATACGTAGCCTCAATTCACATGGGATTGTTGCCATACGTGATCATGAGGTTTCGCCGGCAGACGTAGAGCGTGTTATTGAAGCGGCAAAAGCGGTTGTTATTCCTGCTGATCAGAAAATTTTACATATTCTGCCGCAAGAATTTATCATTGATAACCAAGGCAGTATACGTGAACCAGCTGGCATGGCTGGTGTGCGTTTAGAAGCAAGAGTACATATTGTAACTGGGGCTGTGAGTGCTGCGCAAAATATTGCAAAATGTGTGCGTCGTTGTGGCTTAGAGGTAAGCGATATTATTCTTGAGCAACTGGCCTCAAGTCATGCCGTATTAACTGATGATGAAAAGGAACTTGGTGTTTGCCTAATTGATATTGGTGGCGGTACGACCGATATTGCTGTTTTTGCAGCGGGCGCTATCCAACATACAGCGGTTATTCCAATAGCAGGTGATCAGGTCACCAATGATATTGCCATGGCTTTGCGTACCCCCACAAAGGCTGCAGAAGCCATTAAAGTGAGGCATGCTTGTGCAATGCCGGAATTAGCAAGTGATAATAACATGATAGAGGTAATGAGCGTAAACGAACGGCCAGGGCGTAAAATATCTGCTAAAGCGCTTGCGGATGTTGTTTCTGCTCGTTATGAAGAATTATTTTATTTAGTAAGAAATGAATTACGACGTAGTGGTTTTGAGGACAGAATTGCAGCAGGTATGGTGATGACTGGGGGTGGCGCAAGTGTACAAGGAGGCATTGAGCTAGCAGAGATGACATTTGAAATGCCTGTCCGCCATGGTTGTGCACACCATGTGTCTGGTTTAGCTGAAGCGACAGCTAATCCTGCTCTTGCGACTGGCGTTGGTCTGTTATTACATGGTTATAAGCAGCAGTATGAAGGTGGATATAGTGCACCTATTTTAAATGATACAAGCAAAAGCGTTTGGTCGCGAATGAGGGAATGGTTTCAAGGTAATTTCTAACCTAGTTAACGCAAGTTAGATATCAAATTACAAGATAGATGCTGACTAAAATTAGCGAATTAGGTTTAACGAATCGACAGAATTTAGAGGAGAGGCAGTAATGTTTGAATTGACGCAATGCCAGGAGAACAGTGCCATTATCAAAGTAGTAGGCGTTGGCGGCGGTGGCGGTAACGCTCTTGAGCACATGGTAAGTGAAAATATTGAAGGTGTAGAATTTATTTGTGCAAATACTGACGCACAAGCTTTAAAAAATTCAAGTGCTAAAATCCATATTCAATTGGGTGAAGAATTAACGAAAGGATTAGGCGCAGGCGCTAATCCTAAAATTGGTCGTGAAGCTGCGGAAGAGGATAAAGAAAGAATTCGGGAAGTTCTTGAAGGCGCAGACATGGTATTTATTACAGCAGGTATGGGCGGAGGCACAGGTACTGGCGCGGCACCTGTATTTGCTGAAGTAGCTAAAGAATTAAATATCCTTACAGTCGCTGTAGTAACCAAGCCTTTCTCATTTGAAGGCAAGCAACGTGCCTTAGCGGCAGATGAAGGTATCCGGCGCTTAGCAGAGCATGTTGATTCTTTAATTACCATTCCTAATAATAAACTGTTAAGTGTTTTAGGTAAAAATATTACACTTTTAAATGCATTTAAAGCAGCGAATAATGTGTTACTTGGCGCTGTGAAAGGGATTGCCGATCTAATCACTAGACCTGGTTTAATTAACGTTGACTTTGCTGACGTAAGAACGGTAATGTCTGAAATGGGTATGGCCATGATGGGCACAGGTAGCGCTACAGGCGAACAACGCGCCCGCCAAGCTGCTGAAGCAGCAATTGCTTCGCCGCTGTTAGAAGATGTCAATTTTTCTGGTGCAAAAGGCATATTGGTCAATATTACTGCTGGATTAAATATGTCAATTGGTGAGTTTGAAGAAGTAGGTGATGTCGTTAAAGAATTTATTTCTGATGACGCTACAGTTGTAGTAGGCACTGTGATTGATCCTGACATGACGGATGAGATGCGGGTAACAGTCATTGTTACAGGCTTAGGTGGAAGTGAGCGCGTAAGAGCACAAGGAGGTACTTCTAAAGCAAGAATAACAGACTCAATGCGTTTGGATGGTTCGCTTGATTACCATCAATTAGATAGGCCTGCTGTCATGCGCAAACAAGCCTCAGTTGCGGCTCCCGTTGCGAAGAAGCCTGCTGAATCCTCTGTTCCAGATGTCGATTATTTGGATATTCCAGCTTTCTTGCGTCGACAAGAGGAACGGGTTGATGAATAAGAAGTAGTGTCAAGCTGCTTCTTAACAATCAAGAAATTAGACTAGCCAATAAATTTTTGCTATTCTGGAACTGTCTGTTGCCTAAAAATAGGTTATCAATAAGGTGATCACCGAATGATGAAACAAAGAACTCCTAAGAAAATGGTTCAACTGACAGGCGTTGGTTTACATTCAGGTGAAACTGCCGAGCTTAAAATAAGACCTGCCCCAATTAATACGGGTATTGTTTTTAGACGTGTTGATTTAAATCCCGTTGTTGAAATCCCAGCCTGTTACGATAATGTTAGCGATACCATGCTTTGCACGTCACTACATTATAATAATGTTCGTGTTGCTACAGTTGAGCATTTACTCTCAGCCTTAGCAGGCTTAGGCATTGATAATGCCTACATCGATATTAATGGCCCTGAGATTCCTATTATGGATGGAAGTGCTGCGCCCTTTGTATTTTTAATACAGGCCGCGGGAATTCGGGAACAAAGTGCTGCTAAGCGGTTTATCCGCATTTTAAAACCCATTCGTGTAGAAGACAAAGGTAAGCATGTGCAATTTTTGCCATATAATGGGTATAAGATCTCGTTTACCATTGATTTCGATCATCCCGTATTCAATGATAGACCACAAATGGCAAATTTTGATTTTTCTACCACGTCTTATGTAAAAGAAGTTTGCCGCGCTAGAACATTTGGATTTCTTTCAGATTATGAAAAATTACGTGAATGTGATTTAGCAAAAGGCGGTAGTTTAGATAATGCTATTGTCGTAGATAATTATCGCATCTTAAATGAAGACGGTTTACGTTTTGAGAGTGAGTTTGTAGCGCATAAAGTATTAGATGCTATTGGTGATTTATACTTGCTTGGCTGTGGTTTAATTGGTGCTTTTGAAGGCTATAAATCAGGGCACGAATTAAATAATCGCTTATTGCGAGAGTTAATGGTTCGGCAAGATGCATGGGAATATACTTATTTTGATGCTGAAATTTATCAGCCCGCTTTTGGATTTAGCACTATTCCTGTTGAAGCGTAGTAGTTATAGGTGACTGTAATAAAAAGTCTTAAACAATCTAAGGTTTAAATAAACAAGCCTAAGGCTCATCTGCTAAGCGATATAACGCTTCTTTTAACGGACTATAGTGACATAGATCACCTATATTTCGAATGGTATGACGCGTTTTAGGAGAAATAGGTTGACCTTTTAAAGGTTTTCTAGTGTTTTTCACATCCTGAGATTGTGTGACATGTACATTAATATTGATTAATTGATAAAGGCCGGCTTCTTTCCGTAAGTAATCCCGTAACTCAGGTATAATATAGCGAATCTCAGTAGCCCACACAGCATCGTCAGTGATAAGGAGAAGACATCCCTTATTAAAACTACCTGCATAGCAATGAGGTTGTAAATGAGCGGGAATAAACTGAGCTAATTTAGAATTAAGGCTATCTAACTGCATAACTTGTTGGCAAAGAGTAACTAATTGCTTATTTAAGCAACGATTAATAGGACGCATAATTACCTTAATTTAGAAAAGGATAAAATGATTAGTGTATTTAATTTTCAAATTTTAGCATAATGTCACTCGAAGGAAAGTTTAAGATTTTTTTTAATTCTTTTAAGATATTGATGGTTTTAATACATTTAACTATCTAAACGATAATGATTGACTTATTCATGAGTGAGGTTACTGATGGCGAACATGGCGGGTGATAACGTCGTATATATTGCAAAACTTCATTGGCTTCTTTTTCTCTGGCCTGGCCTTTTAACAGCAATTGGCTTGTTTTTAGGTATACAAGTAGAACAACTCAAAGAAGTTGCTTTAGTCATTGTCATTATCGGTGTAATCTGGTTATTAATTACCTGGGTGCATTATCACTTTTCCTCATTAGTCATTAAAAAAAAGCAAGTGCTGCTGCGCAAAGGGGTCTTAGTAAGGCAAACAGTCGATATTCCTTTAAATAAAATTGAAAGCATTAATATTAGCCAATCATTGTTAGGCAGTATCTTTAATTATGGCTCAATTACTATTATTGGGACAGGCGGTACGAAACAAGATATTAATTTTTTAAACAAGCCTTTAACCTGCCGGCGTTATATTGAGCAACTTATGAATGCGGACTGAGCATTGGGCTTGTAATTTTTTTAATCAAGAAATAATTACCATTGCTGCATTACAAGGTGGTTTACAACATCATCTTGACTTAATTAAGTTAGCAGATGGTAGTCAATGGGTTTGTAAAGCATTTTCTAGTCGAACTTGGTTAGGTCAGGTAACTTACCAGCAATTATTAGCAACAGAAAAAATAACCAGCCTTATAGCTGACGAATTGAACCTAACTTATCGCGCTTTATGTCCTGTAAATAGCTCACCTATTTTAACCCTAAAAAAAGGGTATGGAATAATTCGCCCTTTTTATGAAGGAAATATAAGCTCTATTATCTCAATTAGGCAAGCGCATATCCTTGGCGGGGTATTAGCTCGTATTCACTTATTAAATTTAACGACAGAAAATGCCTTGCCATTTCCGGCTATAAATTGGCCAAAGACTACTCCTTGCCCAAATTGGCTGCGAGACATTATTAATCAATGCAATGCCAGCTTAGCCGCCGAGTCCTGGTTAGTTAGTCATCGAGACATTCATGCTACCAACATTGTTTGGCAAGCTCACAATAGATTACACCTAATAGATTGGGAAAGTGCAGGCCTTATTCATCCAGGCATTGAGTTAGTAGGGCTTGCCTGTAATTGTGCCGGTATCACTCGTGGTTATTTCTCAGAGCAGTTATTTTTAGCAACGCTACAAGGGTATAGGCAGTTTAGAGCTATTCCAGCGATAGCAAATGATGATTGGCATTTAATTTGGCAGAGCTGGCTTTTATGGTATCGCTTTGTTGTTAAACAACAGTTAAGTGAGGAAATATTGGCTACTGAAACTACATTACACCTACTTAAAAATAAGCAAAATTGCTTAAGACACCTTTATAAAAGCTAAGTTAAATGAAGCTATAGTGAGCCAAATTTAAATGATTTATATTTTTTATTTTTAAAAAGTTTACTTTTATTATTTTTTTTTATTATTCTTTAGCAAAGTATAAGGTGATTAATTTAGAAAAAATACTCGCTAAATTAAGTACTTATACTTATTGTAAAAATATCAAACAATTAATCTATTCATTTTAATTAACCAAGGATCGAAATGGTAATAAGAAAAGTTCAATTACAAAAAAGAATCTTAATTTTGGGTTTTGGCAGTATTGGACAAGCGATCTTACCGTTACTTTTTCGACATTTAATCTTTCAGCCTGAACAAATAACAATCATTAGTAAAGACAATGAAGGGCTTAAAATCGCACAACAATTTCAAGTTAACTTTCACCATCAAACCATCACTGAAGAAAATTATTATGAAATCCTCGGAGGATTCTTACAAGAAGGTGATTTTTTATTAAATCTTTCTTTAGGTGTTTCAAGTGTTGATTTGATTAAACTTTGTCAAGAGAAGGGTGCCTTATATCTTGATACCTGTTCTGAGCCCTGGGATGGAATTTATCTAGATGGCTCTATTGCACCTGCTTTGCGAACCAATTATGCGCTTCGTGAAGAGGTTCTTAAGCTTAAAGATAAAGCAAAAAAGACAGCGGTGATTACCCATGGTGCTAATCCGGGTTTAGTATCTCATTTTGTTAAACAAGCGCTTTTGAATATGGCAAATGATACGGGTATAGCTATGTCTCGTTTAGAAACAGCTACTGACTGGGCAGAGCTTGCGCATCGTTTAGAGATTAAAAGTATTCATATTGCAGAACATGACACTCAAACCACACGCCAGCCTAAAAAATCTGAAGAATTTGTTAATACTTGGTCTGTAGATGGTCTTATTTCTGAAGGTTTACAACCTGCCGAGTTAGGCTGGGGCACACATGAACGTCATTGGCCACGAGACGCAGAGCAGCATAAATTTGGGCCTAAATGCGCTATTTATTTGAAGCGACCAGGTGCTGCTACCCTTGTTCGTACTTGGACACCATTAGGCGGTGCATGCCATGGTTTTTTAATTACCCATGCTGAAGCGATTAGTTTAGCAAATTATTTAACGTTGCAAGATGACCAAGGCGTTTATTATCGTCCAACCGTGCATTATGCGTATAATCCTTGTCCAGATGCTGTCTTGTCTTTATATGAATTATCTGGCAATTATTTTGAGGCCCAAGAGAAAAAACGCTTAATTGTTGATGAAGTCATGGAGGGTATAGATGAATTAGGCGTATTATTAATGGGTAACAGCAA
This sequence comes from Legionella beliardensis, assembly GCF_900452395.1. Taxonomy (NCBI): domain Bacteria; kingdom Pseudomonadati; phylum Pseudomonadota; class Gammaproteobacteria; order Legionellales; family Legionellaceae; genus Legionella; species Legionella beliardensis. The sequence goes on along the minus strand of NZ_UGNV01000001.1, from coordinate 2,889,964 downwards.
AGGCGCTTATTGGTATGGCTCGCAACTCTCAATTCAAACAGCCAGAGATTTTGTGCCCTATAATAATGCCACTAGTTTACAAGTTGCTTCGGGCACGTTGGCAGGGGTGCTTTGGGCTTTAGAGCATCCAGATTGTGGTATAGTTGAGCCTGAAGATTTAGATTATCGTTATGTTTTAGATATTGCCGAGCCTTATTTAGGTAATTTAGGGGGGTATTATACTGATTGGACGCCCTTACAGAAACGCAGTGAATTATTTGCTGAGGCAATAGATCACAGTGATCCATGGCAATTCCTTAATATTCGGGTAAATTAAGCTATAATCAAGCGAAGGTATCCTTTTATTTGGACGGTTATGCCTAATCTTAAAATTTTCCTAACAGCCCTAATGCTATTGGGCTGTGTTAATGTGTTTGCTATGCGTTGTGGCAATGCATTAGTTTATGAAGGAGATAGTAAGTTTTTAGTTTTAAGAAAATGTGGCGAGCCTTTAGCAAAAGATGTCTATCAAGATCCCAACCTTTTAATCAATCAATTTAATGTACCTTACGGTATTGCTACGGATATTTATGAAGTTTGGACTTATCAATTTTCATCAAATGAATTTATCTATGAAGTCTTATTTCAAAGCGGGCGCGTAGTAATGATTAATACTAGTCGGGGTATTTAGTAGTAAATTTAAACAATGTAGCAACTTAAGTTTCAAGCGATTGAACAAGCGTATTTGATTCATTTTGATAAAAAATAATTCAACAAATAGCTTGGCTTCTCCACTTTCTTCGCCAGCCGAGCGCCACTTAGAGCTACAATTTCGGTTTTTACCAAAACTGTCATCTCTACAGGCAGGAATCCATGTTAGTTAAAAATCCTGCTAGTCAAAAATCGTTTGTCATCTCCGCGCAGGCGGAGATCCATTCTTAAAGTTAGCATCATGTCAATGCGAGCCATGGATGCCCGTCTACACGGGAATGACAAAAAGTAAATAATAATTGTATGGCGCTGGATTATATGAATTTGGTTCCAAATCTTATCTTTAGCTAGTCTATTCGTCTGCCGAATAGTTACATCCCTCTTTGGGACATAAAATCTTGCGGCCATTGCGCTTTGTTTCTTTAACCGTTAATAAAGGCCAATGGCATTGCGGACAAGGCCTATCAATGGGTTCATTCCAGAGCGCATAATTACATTTAGGGTAACTGCCGCATGAAAAAAAGATTTTACCTTTACGAGATTTACGCTGCAAAATTTTGGCTGAATGACATTGAGGGCATTCAACACCAGTATCGGCAGGCTTTTCTAACGGCTCCATGTGCTTGCATTCAGGATAATTGCTGCAACCAATAAAGCGTCCGTAACGACCTGATTTAATATGCAAAGGGCTAGAGCACTCAGGGCAAACTCGACCTTCAACAACGGTCGGCTCATTTTTTTCATTGTCCTGGCTGTTAAGAGCCTGGGTGTAATCGCATTCTGGATAACCCGTGCAGCCAATGAAGCGTCCGCGTTTACCGAGGCGAATAGACAAGGGTCTGTCGCATTGAGGGCATTTTTCTTCGAGTACTTCGGTCGTTACGTCCTTTCTTTGAATACTTTCATCGATATCATGAATTTGCTGGTTAAAAGGCTGCCAAAATTCTTTTAATACGGGAATCCATTCTTTTTCGCCACGTGAAATAGCATCTAACGTATCTTCAAGCTGGGCGGTAAATTGATAATCAACGTAACGAGTAAAATGACCCGTCAGAAAACGATTAACAATACGGCCAACATCAGTTGGAACAAAGCGCTTTTTCTCAACGGTCACGTATTCACGTTGTTGTAACGTATGAATAATGGTTGCATAAGTTGAAGGCCTACCAATATCATATTCTTCTAAATCCTTAACTAAGGATGCTTCAGAATAGCGTGGTGGCGGCTCAGTAAAGTGTTGGTTAGCCGTAATATCATGTAGCGTAACTTGCTCGCCTACTTGCAAATTAGGTAACATCACGCCTTGTTGCTCATCGTCACCCATATCATCTAGACTTTCTTCATAAACGGCAAGAAAACCTGGGAAAGCAATAGAGGAACCATTAGCGCGAAAAATATTTTTTTCCCCGCAAGCTAAATCAACGGCAACCATATCGATTAGGGCATCTTCCATTTGACAAGCAATACTGCGTTTCCAAATTAAATTATAGAGCTTATATTGATCAGGCGATAGCGCCTTTTCTACGGTTTCAGGGGTACGTAAAACAGAGGTCGGGCGAATGGCTTCATGTGCTTCTTGTGCATTTTTAGATTTAGTTTTATAAATACGTGGGTTTGGTGGGCAATTATTCTTACCATAACGTTTTTCAATGAAGTCACGGATTTCATGAACAGCCTCTAGCGATAGGTTAACGGAATCTGTACGCATATAAGTAATTAGACCAACCGTTCCTGTACCAATATCAATTCCTTCATAAAGCTGTTGAGCAACCATCATGGTTTTACGTGCAGTAAAACCTAATTTACGGGCGGCTTCCTGCTGTAGGGTAGAAGTAATAAATGGCGAAGCAGGCTTTCTTTTACGTTGTTTTTTCTCAACCTTAGTAACTAATAATTGACCTTGTGCAAGCTTTAACAGGTTATCGCGAATCTGATGAGCTTGCTCTGAACCTTGAATAGTAAATTGCTGTAATTTTTCTTCTTCATAGTGAGTAAGTTTAGCTGTAAAGGGGGCATTTTTATGTTGACACTTAGCCAGTATTCGCCAATATTCTTGAGGCACAAAGCGTTCAATTTCTTCTTCACGTTCGACAATTAAACGCAGTGCTGGACTTTGCACGCGTCCCGCAGATAATCCGCGTCTTATTTTTTTCCATAATAAAGGAGAAAGATTAAAGCCTACTAAATAATCAAGTGCTCGTCTCGCTTGTTGGGCATTAACTAAATCCATAGAAATATCACGAGGATTATTAACGGCCTCTTGAATAGCTGATTTAGTAATCTCATTGAAAAAAATTCGATGAACTTCTTTATTTTTTAATAAATTGCGCTCGCGCATCAACTCAAAGATATGCCATGAAATGGCTTCCCCTTCCCGATCAGGGTCAGTAGCCAGCAGTAAAGATTGCGAATTTTTTAATGTTTTAGCAATAGAATCGATGTGCCGTATATTTTTCTCAACGGGAGTATAAGACATTGTAAAATCTTTAGCAGGATCTACTGAGCCTTTACGTGGTGCTAAATCACGAACGTGGCCGTATGATGCTAAAACTTCATAGTCCTTGCCTAAATATTTTTGAATCGTTTTAGCCTTTGCAGGCGATTCTACGATTACCAAATGTTTACTCATAAAGTTAACCTTTCCTTAACGGCTCTTAAATTGCTAATAGTGGTAAATAAATACAATGCCATTCAATGATTATTTTATAGACTAAAAATTATATTTACTCATCTCATTTGAAGATAAATCCTAAGAAATCTAGTGCAGGGGTAACTTATCTTCCTTTTGGTATAGCACAAGATCAAGAAAAGCGAGTTGAGATTCATCCAAATTTTCTGCTAAAAGATTGCGAATAGTCCATTTAGTTTCCTGTAAGGTCACAAAACGTGACTCAGAGTTACTCAGTTGATTAATGACTAATTCTAATGTTTCAGACGCAATGATACCCCACAGTAACATGCGAGTTAGAAACTGATAACTGGCTTTGGTAAATTTAATTTGTTCATGCGCTGTAAAAATACGAATTGATGTATTACGAGCTGCTCGTATAATGAGGGCTGAATTTTCGTTACTTTCTAATTCATTGTCATCTGATTCATTATTTGCTGTGATATCGGTTGTTGTATTGTTTTCTGTTTGTCCTCGGGTTAGCTTAGATAAGCTTTTCTCAAAGAAATTCATCAATAGTTCTAATAGGTTATCTTTCATATCAACACCTTATATAGCCGCCAGGCACTGCTTTGATAATTCCCTGCAATTCTAATTCAGTTAAATTGCAGGTGACCGTTTCAATACTTAATCCACTGCGCTGAATGATTTGATCAATAGTCGCTATTTCAAAACCTAGGCACTTTACTAGGTTTTCATCATGGGTTGCAAGGTTGATTGCGGATTCTTCTTTACTAGACAAAGTATGCTCAATGTCTAATTCAGCAAGAATATCATGAATAGAGGTAACTAGTTTTGCCCCTTGTTGTAATAAATAATGACAACCTTTGGCTTGTGGATTATTAATAGAACCTGGTATTGCCATAACCTCTCGGTTTTGTTCTAAAGCCAAACGCGCTGTAATCAATGAGCCGCTACGAACTGCAGCTTCTACGACCAGTGTGGCTAAAGACAAACCGCTTATTATACGGTTTCTTCGAGGGAAATGTCCAGCAATTGGTGGGCTTTTTAACGGAAATTCAGAAATTAATAAGCCCTCATCAGTGACTTGATTGGCTAATTGAAGATGGCTTTTAGGATAAATACAATCAATGCCTGTCCCTAACACCGCGATGGTTTTACCTTTTGCTGCTATACAGCCTTGGTGCGCTTGCGCATCGATTCCTAGTGCAAGCCCACTAACCACTGTAATTTGGTTTGCTGCTAAATCAAAGGCGAATTGCCATGCTGTTTGAGCACCTGTTACTGAGGGTTTGTGTGTGCCAACCATGGCAACAGTTAATTGCTTGAAACAGGTTAAATCGCCAATAGCATACAATATCGGTGGCGCATCATAAATTTGTTTAAGCAGGCTCGGGTAATTCGGGTCATCCCAAGTAATTAAATGATGATTTGGTATTTTTTCCCAATTTAAATCAGCATCAACTTGTTTGAAATCAAATTCTTTAATAGCAGCAGCTAACTTAGAGGGTACGCCAGCAGCTTCTAATTGAAGTTGTGATAGCGCAAACATATCGGCCAGCGAAGGCCAATGGCCTAATAGTTTTTTTATACTTCGAGGCCCAATCTGTGGGATACGGTTGAGGGCAAGCAAATAAATTTTATTCATGGATTTGTAACTATATCTCCTAAATGAATAGCACGAATAGAGCGAACTACCAAGGCAAAGCTTGTTTGCGTAAAGACTCGAAATACCATTGCTTCACCTAAGCGCTCTCTGGGTAGAAGAACCGATTTAGAGCATTTTAATGGATTAAAGCAATCTTTAGGATCACGAATGAGGTGGGCTGGTGAATAAATACCTAATACATCGCCAGACTCTAACCCAGCATCTTGACCCCGATTAATCACAGCTACCAAACCAACTGCCCCTTGCGTGAATTCAGGTAAGACATCAATAATGACTCCCCTTAAAGGATAAAGTGGTGTTTTAGGTTCAAAATTTAGATTAAAGGATGGAAAGTCATTTAATAGCACCCGATCACCTATACGTACGCCTTTGGTGATTTCGGTTAATAACACGGTGGCGGGTTCTCCGCCTTTTGATAATTGCCCATAGCCAATTAAGCTTGCTTTATAACCTAGGATTTTTTTTGTTTTAGGGTCTTTATAGGGGCAATTAGGGCGGTAAATAGCATAAGCAACGGTCGTATCATCACAGGCTTCAGGCGCCCGATGTAATCTTCGCACATAGACTTCATCGCCTTGTCCACCTAGCATATGTTCGCCGACATAAGCGACAACATAAGGTGCTCTTGCTAAGCGATTATCATCCATGATGAGTGATTCATTTAAAAAAGGCTTAATTTCGGTTAAGGGGATAGGGGGAATTGGGTCCCCTAAAAGATAAGGTCGTACGTAAGGGGATAGTTTTATTGTTCCATTAGAAAGTACGCGAATATAAGGATTTTTTTTAAAAAAACGCAGTTCTAATACCGCACCTGCATAGAGACGGTCGGGATGTTTGATTTGAGGGTTAGCATGCCATAACGCTTTCCATTCCCAGGGTTGATGCAGGTAACGGTTTGCAATACTCCATAAGGTATCGCCAGGTTGAACCACATAGCGTTTAGGGTAGTCAGCGCGTAATGTAATCGCTTCAGTATAGAAAGGTAATAATAAACAAACCACAATCAGCATGTATCGCATTAATCAATCCTTGAAGAAAAACCACCAAGCGTTGTGATTCTTAGCTGCGTTTAAGGAGACAATCAATTTTATTAAATGATTTGCTACTTTACTACTTTTATAACAAACAAAATTAAAATCTTTTTAAAGTTATTTTATAATAATCCACCACTATATAAATAAGAGGCTATTTTGTCTATGCATGAATTTCCTCTTTACAGGTTTAAACGATTGGAAGTTTACAGTAGCAAGGGTTGTTTAAAAATAATTAAAATAACAAAGGCTTAAAGCTTAAGCTTTGTTGCAAACACACATAAAGCTATCCTGACGCTCTCAAAGCACATTTCTTTGCTTTGCCGGTTTACGAGACCCTAAGCTTTAAGCCTTTGTTATCATTATCTGTGAAAGTTTGGCAGGAATTACTAGCTCACAGCAGGAGTATCTTGCAGAGGCTAGGCGTATTGGTGATAATAGCAGGCATTTTATTATTATGTAGAACGTTATGGCTATTCGAAAAATTCTTTATTTACCTGATGCTTGTTTAAGGCAAGTTGCAAAACCGGTAGAGCAATTTGATGAGCAATTACATAGTCTTATCGAAGATATGTTCGAGACGATGTATGCTGCCGAAGGTGTAGGACTTGCAGCACCGCAGATTGGCGTTAGCTTACGTTTATCAGTGATTGATATTGTGGGTGACAGAAAACAACAACTCGTATTAGCAAATCCAGAGATTATTGCTTCAGAAGGCACAGCAGACTACCAAGAAGGTTGCCTATCTGTGCCAGGCGCTTACGATATAGTTAAGCGAGCCCAAAAAGTAACAATTAGGGCGCAAGACCGCTTTGGTGAATTTTATGAAATGGATGGTGAGGGTGTATTAGGTGAATGTTTTCAGCATGAAATTGACCACCTAAATGGCAAGTTATTTATTGATCTGCTCTCTCCATTAAAGCGCGCTATGGCAAGAAGAAAATTAGATAAATTCAAACGGCAACAGGTGCGTAGTAAATAATGGCTGATTTAAAAATTGTGTTTGCGGGTACGCCAGAGTTTGGTTTACCTTGCTTAGATGCGCTTTTCCATTCAACACATCAAGTGTTAGCTATTTATACTCAACCTGATAGACCTGCAGGTCGCGGCCGTAAGCTACAACCTTCCGCGGTAAAGACTTGGGCTATAACGCACCAGCTTCCCGTTTTTCAACCCGTTAATTTTCGCAATGCTTCTGAGGTTACCGCATTAGCTGATCTTAAACCTGATCTATTAATTGTGATTGCCTATGGCCTTATCTTGCCAAGACAGGTTCTATCTATTCCTCGTTTAGGTTGCGTTAATGTCCATGCTTCCTTGCTACCGCGCTGGCGGGGTGCCTCGCCAATCCAGCAAGCCATTTTACATGGTGATGAGTATTCCGGCGTTACCATTATGCAAATGGATGTAGGCATGGATACTGGGGATATGCTGGCTAAAGCGCAATATCGTATCAGTCCAAATGAAACAGCTGGCTCATTGCATGACAAATTAGCTGAGCTAGCGGTAAAGCCCTTATTAGAAACAGTAGATGCATTGGCCGCGGGCCATAGTCATCCTGTCCCGCAAGATAATGATTTAGCCACGTATGCGGGAAAAATTAATAAACAAGATGCCTTAATTAATTGGCAGCAAAAGGCGAGTGATATTGTTAGGCAAATATGCGCTTATAATCCTTGGCCAATCGCTTATACTTATGCGGGCTCAGACCCTATTCGTATTCATCAAGCCAATATCGAGCAAGCTCACGCCACAGCAAAACCTGGTACCATTGTCGCTATCGATAAACAAGGTGTTTTAGTTGCGACAAGCGACGCATTAGTGCGTGTTTTACGTTTGCAATTTGCGGGTGGGAAAGTATTATCAGTTGCGGATTGGTTCAATTCAGGGCGCTTACAGCTTGAAGTCGGTCAGGTTCTTCAATGAGTAACCCTCGTTTAGATGCGCTGCAAATTTTATTAAAATTACTGCAAAACAAAGCCTCTCTCACGCAATTATTACAAAAAGAGCAAGCGCCCTTGACTAAAGCAATTTGCTTTGGCGTTTGTCGTCATTACTATCGCTTAGAAGCGATTGCTGATTATTTACTTAACAAACGCCCTAAACAATTAGACATTTGGTTAACGTTGTTGATTGGTCTTTATCAATTACAGTTTTTAAATAAGCCTGAGTATGCTGTGGTACAAGAAACAGTTGCCATGCTTGATAAAAAGCAAAAAGCCTGGGCAAAAGGATTAGTAAATGCCGTTTTGAGACGGTTTTGTCGTGAAAAAGTAGCACTATTAGAGAATTTAGAAAAACAAACTAAATTTATTTTTGGCCATCCCGACTGGCTCATTAAAAAAATAAAACAAGACTGGCCCAATGATTGGCAGAGTATTTTATTAAATAATGATACTCACCCGCCAATGAGCTTAAGAGTGAATCAGCGTCATGTGACTCGCAGTATTTATTTAGAGCGCCTGCAGCAGGTAGGTTTACCAGGAAAATCTCTGACTTATTCAAGCGTAGGAATTGCTTTAGAGGCACCGTGTGAGGTGCAAGAGCTCCCTGGTTTTGCGAATGGAGATATAGCCGTGCAGGATGAGGCTGCACAATTAGCGGCGCCTCTACTTGCTTTAAAGCCAGGATTGCGTATTTTAGACGCTTGTGCCGCACCTGGTGGAAAAACATGTCATATTTTAGAATCAGAACCAGGCTTAAAAGAATGCATTGCTTTAGATATTGACGCTAAACGCTTACAGCGTGTACGGGAAAACCTAGAGCGCATGCAGTTAAAAGCGACTATTTGTCAGGGTGATGTGCTTGATCTTGAATCGTGGTGGGATGGCATATTATTTGATCGAATTCTATTGGATGCGCCTTGCTCAGCTACGGGTGTTATTAGAAGGCATCCTGATATTAAGTTGCTACGGACTGACGCTGAGATTCAAACTGTTGTTACGTTGCAAGCAGCCTTGTTGCAAAAGCTTTGGACAGTATTAAAACCAGGTGGCCTTTTAGTATATGCTACTTGTTCAGTACTACAACAAGAAAACACAAGACAAATCGCTCAATTTATAGCGCAGCAGAAAGATGCATTATATAGTATGGAAAAGCAGCCTTGGGGGATAGCAACTGATTATGGCTATCAGCTTTTGCCAGGCTTAAATAATTGCGATGGGTTTTTTTATAGTGTTTTAACCAAGGTAAAACATGACATTTAATTGGGCTATCACTGCTTTTCTTTTTTTCCTAGCATTGCCTGGTGTTTATATTGTCATTCCCCGTTTAATCAATTTAATGATTCCACATAATAGTAAGGAATTAAAAAGCCGCTTTACTCGAATTGTTACGGTACAAACGTTGCTCATGGTTTTATTAATGAGTTCGGCAGGAAGTGTTTTATCACTAGTAACAGGGCTTGGGGATCCAATTCTCGATGCCCTTTTACAGGGAAAGTCAGTCTTAGATTCTATTGAATTATTGCCTGTTTTAATTGCCACCGGCTTAGGGCTTATCTTATTTCTTGTCCTTTATTATGGGATTGCTACCAAAGTGCTTGATGACAAGACTTTAGCTATTATGAAGAAACTACGTACGACCTTTGGTATTGATGGCTGTTTGTTATATGGTAGTGTGGTTGAAGAAATTTTAGCCCGTTGGGGGCTACTGAATGTTATTACGTTTTTTGTTTTTTTATACGCCGATGAAAAACAGCCTATATTAATTTGGGCTGCTATTTTACTCAATGGTTTAATAGTAACCTTTGGACATTTACCAGCTTTTATAGCCGCTGGCTGTTTAATAACGAAACGTTTCATTTACACTATGCTGCTCTTGCATATCACTCAAACCATTCTTTTTGGTTGGGTTTTTTGGCATTACGGATTATTATCTGCCATCTTTTCGCATATGCTTTTTTATTTAGGTTGGTATGCTTATGATAAAACGTAAGCTATTACCTTAGGCTGCAAAAATTCTAGTCAAAGGTATATACCCATTAAATCATCCTAGGAAGACAAATGGCTACTGCCTATCAGCTTTTACCCATTGACGCATTGCAACGTGGCCGTTATCAACCTCGTCTTCATTTCAATGATGCCTCATTACAAGAGCTTGCTGACTCTATCTTAACGCAAGGTTTAATTGAGCCCTTAATCGTTCGGGAAATTATCACGGGCCGCTATGAAATTATTGCTGGTGAAAGACGCTGGCGAGCAGCAAAGATTGTTAAATTAACTGAGGTACCTTGTATAGTTGGTACTTATACTGATAAGCAGGCTGCTGCACTGACCCTCGTTGAAAATATTCAGCGCGAGGAGCTAAATTTAATCGAAGAAGCCTGTGGTTATCGTCGTTTACGTGATGAATTTAATTTTCATCAAGATGAGATAGCGAGTTTAGTGAGTAAATCTCGTAGTCATATTGCTAACATTTTGCGTTTACTTAACCTGTGTTCACAGGTACAAGAGCAAATTATTAACGGTAAGCTTGCCTTAGGTCATGCGCGTTTACTGGTAGGCATGGCGCCTACAGTACAAATTGAATTGACAGCGCAGATTATAAATAATGACTGGTCGGTGCGCACGTTGGAAGAGAAAGTTAAACAGCTAAAAAAAACAGCTAGGGAAGAGCCAGAAAAAACGGATTTAAATATTAAGCATTTAGAAGTGCAATTAGCTGAACAAGTAGGCGCGCCTGTGCAGATTGTTGCCCAAGGTAGAGGTGGGTGGTTACAAATAAAATTTTTTGACAATGACACACTTGCGGGTCTTCTGGAGCGAATGGGCTTGCGGTATGATTAGAAAATCTTTAATAAGGAAATTATTTTAATGAAAAGGATTTTAACCCAAGCAGCTTTGCTGTTAAGTCCGACTATTTTATATGCAAGTATTCAAGGTGGCGCTGATAAATTAATTAATCAAGTTGATCCTAAAATTAATATGGGCATTGAAGTGGTTGATTTAACAACAGGCGTGACACTTTACGAGCGTAATAAATCCCAGCTATTTATTCCTGCAAGTAATATGAAATTGTTCTCAGATGCTGCAGCTTTAATGGTATTAGGGCCTGATTATCGTTTTAAAAACAAGCTAAGCATCAATTCTTCGCAAATACAGCAGGGTATCCTAAAGGGAAATCTGTACCTGCACCTGTCTGGCGATCCATCTTTTAGTCGTAATCGTTTAGGCGAGCTCATTGGCGAGTTAAAAGCATGGCATATTAGCCGTATTCAAGGCAATGTGATTATAGATAGTAGCCATGCGGCTGTTGACCCGTATGCGCCTGGTTGGCTAAATGAAGATTTAGCTTATAGTTATGGCGCTCCACTAGCGCCTGTTATGATTGATGCTAATAGAATGACGGTTACGGTCAATCCCGCTGATAAACCGGGTCTGCCTGCTATTGTTGAGGTAGATGATGATAGTGGCAGTATTATTGTCAATAACCAAGTAAAAACCAACGATACCGCTGCTCATTGTGGTGTTAGCTTTATTATGGATAAAGAGAATCATCTGGCAGTTCATGGCTGTATTGGCGTTGGCCAATGGGCAATTCAACAGAAAATGGCTATTCGTAATCCCTTACTCTATGCGCAGGGGTTAGTTAGACAGCAATTATACAAAGCTAATATTGTGTTGGAAGGCAATGTATTATTAGACAAAGCGCCTGCAGGCACCATGTTAATTGCAACAGATGCCTCAAAGCCAATTGCTCAACTCATGGCAGATACCTTAAAACCTTCTGATAATTTATATGCCGACAGCTTATTTTTACATGCCGCAGATAAGCTAAATGGTGCGCCAGTTAACTGGACTGAAGCACAAACAATCATCAAGCAATTTTTACAACAGCAAACGGGTATTCCGCTCAAACAAGCCATTTTAACCGATGGCTCTGGTTTATCACGTTATGACTTATTAACACCAAATCAGACAGTTAGTTTACTGCGCTTTCTCTTTGACCGTTTCCCCCTTGCTTATGAATACATTGCAGCATTACCTGTTTCTGGCCGGGATGGTACTCTACAACGGCGGTTTAAAAAACCAAATCAACAAGATTTAGTTCGCGCTAAAACGGGAACCATGCGTGGGATCATTAGCCTATCTGGCTATCTATACACAGTTAACGCGCATACGCTTGCCTTCGCTATTTATGTAAATACGCGTCGTGGCACAAGTCCCAACGTTTCTGGCCGATACCGCTATTTAGTCGATGCCTTATGTACTTATTTTTTACAGCAAAAACCAAGTAATAACACGTGGGCGAAAGTATTTATGCCGCAAGCTCGCATTAAATTCCAACAAAATCCAACACAAGCAGAGCAACAACGAGGTAATCAAGCTAAGTGGCGAAGACTAGAAACTGCAATAAAGCAAACGTTAAAGGGGCAGCCGGTCACAGTAATTTATCGCAATAATGAATTAGTACTGCATGACAATCAGGCTGATATTGGCCATGTCTTGGCTGTTTTACAAGCAATACGCAAAAAATATCCCTTTTCAGTGGCATTAGCCTCTAAGTCTATGCCGGCCATAAATGGAAGAACCTTTTTCTTATGGATAGAGGCAGCGCTACTGCCACCACAAACTAAGCGCGTATGGACAATCCGCGAAGCAGCAAGCTAATACATAAATAAACTATTGTAACGATCGAAATATTACGACTTAATCAAGATATCCATAGCCCTTGCGCTCCACCTTTGGTTACCGCGGTCAAGCCGCGGTAATTCGGGTTTTTTTCTTTATTTATATTACCTACCTAAGCCCGAAATACCGTGGCTTGACCACGGTATCCATAATCTCTAGGCTATTTATTTGATGTCATCAAGCCGTAGGTTAGCCTAAGTGAAACCCGAGTTTTAGTAAGGTAGGTGGGCTAAACGAAGTGCAGCCCAACAACTAACTAATCGTTGGGCTGCGCTCTGCTTAGCCCAACCTACCTTACTACTGGATACCCGCGCATAAAGCGCGGTACGTAGAGATATAGAATTTAAAAGAGGATAGCTTTCCTGTCAGAAAAGCATTTATAGAACGTTTAATGAATAGCTTTTAAGTTAAATTTATTAATTAAGCGCTTCACGTCACCTAAAACAGGTGGTGTCACGGCAATAGCCATTAAAGATTCGTTAGCATTACTGTATAAACAAGCCCACATGCCGTCTTCTCCTTCAGGGCCATAATTTAATGTTAAGCCTGGTAACGCTTTATTGGCTTGGTTTAGCGCATCACTAGCATTTTCAGCATCTATTGGTGCAACAATTAATGTCCATTGGTGCGCTGTTTCAAAGCTGCTGCTTGTACGGTAAGCTGCCCACATACTGCTTAGTTCATCGAACTCAACTTCGTTTACACCTACAGCAGCAAAAGCTTCTGGTTGCGGGCAAGCATCAGGTTGGTCAGGGGAGACGGCAAAAACAGATTGAGAAATTAAAAAGGGCAGGGCAAAGGCTAATTTTTGAAACTTCATTGATAACTCCTTAATTTTACTTCCATTCATGAAGCTGTAAGCATTTAGTTTAAGCTTACGCATGGTATGTAAATTGCCCCTACTGTGTCAATAGTTACTGATAAAAGCCATTAATCAATGGCCTCAATCCTAATGGAAATGGCTAAATAGCTAGGTGGCGTGCTTAAGAATAGGCTCAAATTTTCAGAATTCTAATGCTTAGTAAAGCTAATTTTTATAAAAAATTTTTTATATAAACTATACTTATATTCGTTTAATAATTCATCATTTTTATTTATCCATATTTATTTATAAATTTCATATTTTTAAATAAAAAAGTGATCCAAGTTGGCAGTAATTTTTCCTTTTTTAAAAGGGTATTTAATAGGTATATCTATGAAAGAAAATAGGTTTCACTGCGAGTCTGCTGAGCTTAATTTTATTGAAGGCCCACCTAATGGTTTGCCTATTCTTTTACTCCATGGCGCTACAAAAAATTGGCAGTCATTTTCACCGTTAATCAATGATTTAATGGCCTATTTACATGTGTTAGCCATTGATTTTCGCGGCCATGGTAAATCTAAACACATGGCAGGCGCTTATAAATTACAAGATTATTTAATGGATACGCAATGCTTTATAATGGAGTACATAAAGCAGCCGACAATTATTTTAGGCCATTCCTTAGGCGGCATGATTGGGCTTATGGCAGCAGCGAAATATCCGCAGTTGGTGTCATCACTAATTATTATTGATGCGCCTCTGACAACTGCTTCTTTGCGCAAACTTGCCCAAGAGCAAGGAGCCTTTGCTAATCAGTTAATCCAGTGGTTGAAAATTAGTAAGTTTTTAAATGTCACCTCGTTTAATAATGGCGCTATACCTGAAAGCTTAAGTCAATGTGACCCTGATATGTTGCATGCAATCATTAATGATTTTGAGGCGACATTTCATCAATACAGCATTGAAGAACTCTTTCCCAAAATTAAGTGTCCTATCCTTTTAATTCGGGGTAATACCATACGTGGGAGCCTAGTTAATGATGCTGAAGTTGAGCAAGTTAAAACATTATTGCCTAAGCTTAAAGACATTAAATTACCTCACGCAGGACATTCGCCTATTAGACAAGATAAGCAACTTATTTTAAAAGAAATTAGAGCATTTCTTAAAAAAATCTTAAATGTGTAAAGAAAGAGTAAAAATTAATTTTTTAAGCTAAATTTAACAATTCCTTAAGCTAATTTAGTTATTTTACTATAATAAGTATAGACTTTTAAAAAGTGACTCATCATGGCAAATTCCAATGCAGTTTTAGGAAGCGAAATTCAAGGCTATATTGCTAGTAAAAGTGCGTCTGAAATTGATGTAAGAAAAAAATCATTTTTTGAAGATATTCAGAACTTAAGCAGCCAAGAAAATCTTACAATAGCCAAGCTGACCGAACAATTAGCGGCTAAACATTCCCAATTCGCTGATTTATTTTATCGGGGGCGCTCACGTGGCCCTTCGATAGACAGTAGAGCCGCGCAATTAGTTAAAAAATTATATATTGAGTTAGGTGTCCCTTTAGACGATAATTTATTAACAAGAATTGTTCATCAAGATATACCAGAGGATTTACAAAACGCTTTAAAAAATTTTGCTTATCATGAATGGAAAGCGAATAAGTTTTTACCTGAAAATATTGAACGCCTTGAGCGGGAGTTAAAAGACTTTATTGGCTTTACAAAGCCAACTGACCCTACTATTTCATTAGCGCAGGCAATATATGATGATCCCCGCAATCTAATTAGGAGCTTAACTAAAATTTATGAGCGGGCGCCCAGTTATCTTCCCATCTTTATAGATAATTTATACGCCATAGTACCCGAGGCAGAAAAAGCTAGTTTGAGTATAGAGCTTGCCCAATTTGCTATTTTTAATCCTCAATTTATAAAGCCCTTAACAAGTGCTAATGTAGAATGTTCAACAGCGCTAGTTCAAAAAAGACCTTATATTTTTTTCCACATGTCTCATTCTATGCAGCAGGCTGTATTAGCGAATTTAGAGCAGGTGGAACCTAATAGAGAAACAATTTTAGAGTTAAGAGGCTTGCCTGTTCTTATAAGGGGAGGCGGAAGCTTAGATTTAGGGGGGCCAAAAGAAGATCTACTAAATGCTTTAGAGGCTTATAATGATTGTGATAGCACGAAGCCAATAGCTAATAGCGATAAGCAATTGCTTACAGACTTTATTTTGGAGCAAATTGATTCTCTACAGGGGGATGCTTTAGCAAATGATAAGAAAAGAAAAGCATTTATTTTAATTGATAATTACTTAAGAAAAATTCCCGACGATTATAAAGCAGATTTTTTTAGAGATCTTAAAGAGAGCATTGCTAAACAAGGCTTAACAGTTAGGCTTTTACAAGAAAAATTACAACTAACCGATAGAAAGAAATTATTTTCCGTGTGGCTTAGCGATCAATCGCGTAGCGAAGAGCTTATCAAGGAGCTTTATCAACTAGCAAGCAATGCACTCGATAATGAAAAATTTCCAGAAAATGGACGGCAAGCTTTATTAGATACGGGTACATTACCAGCTGAAAAAATTAACAGTGAAACTGACTGGATTAATGAACGAGTAACTGAATTTCTTAAGCACCCAGAACAAGCCAAGTATTCAGAGTTTGGGCATGTGTTTGAGCGGGAACTATCCTCTTTACAAGCCGTGTACCACTTAGAGCAGCATGAAAAAAATTACCAGCATAATCGCGCGGAAGCCATTTACCAACAATATATAGTTGAAAAAGGATTAGAGTTAGCCAAGGGAAAGAATGACAATATTTTTGATCCTCAAGGCCATGTGTTAATTACCGTTGATCTAGGACTTCATGACTTACATAAAATTTTACGCAGGATTGCTCCTCGTACAGATTTCAGTTCAGTTACCGATTTAAATTTAAGCGTAGTGCTTTCCGAATTACTAGGCGGCTCAAAAATTACCAGCCAAACGCTCTGTAGTTTAGATATCATGCATGATCAAAGATTAAGAGATCAATTTTTTGCCAAGTTAGGTGTTAATAATACAGATTCACTATGCCAATTTTTGACATCAAATAACCATAGCCGCAGCTGCATTATCCCCTTACAAGAAGAAATGAGTATGCATGTTAGTCTTTGTTGTCGTGCATTGGAAAAGGCTGAACAAGAAAAGGCTGCACAGGGAAAGGGGCTGTCATTTAGTCTTGATTATAAAGAAGCTTTAAAGGACACAATAGTAACTATAAACGCTAAGGTCTTAGAAAAATTCAAAAAAGCTTTTGAGGAAGCTAAGCCCGCTTATCAAGATAGTCCCAATGCAAATAATGAGGATTTTTTTAGCAGCCTTAATACTGCCTTAGATAAAGCGCGCCTAACATTAGCAGAAGAAGCTAGAGAGATTTTGGTTGCTCAATTAGGTAAGGGGCTAAACGAGAATGAAGTAGAGGAACTTTGTGATAAGGTGGTCAATGTTCTTAATAAACATGATTTTACTAGCACCACCGCAACTAATCTTGATTATTTACACACAGATACGCAAAATGAAACGGTAGTTAGAATCACGGCAACTGACTTTACGGCACATGATAAAGGCATTGGTCGCGATAAACAGGCTCTGCGTTTAATTAATCGTAATCACCTTACGACCAATGGCCCCTTACAACAAGTAGCGCCTTACCATAACGTAACACAAGAAGCTCGTGTACCATCAATCGCGGTATTTGCAGCAAAAGACTCTACAACAGCAATAGAAGATGTTGCGGATAAGTTACAACATAGTTACCAATTACTTGCGTCTAAACACTCGCAAGATGCGCCCATCATTTATAACCTATTAACGTCGTTGCATACCGAATTTTATGAAATTTTTGAAAGCAAAAATAAGCAGCGTACGAGTGCGGAATATATACTCTTAGGTACGCACCAATTTAATCAGACGCAAGTCAAAGCAGGCAAGCCCTCGCAATTAGTGTTTGTGCAGAATGTGCCTGTTAATCAACACACTAAAGAGCTGGATTACCATAGTTTTGATGACGCCACGGCAGAAGCAGCACTGATGACAGATTTAGCCTTGCTAGCCACGTTTAATCAACACAGTGCGTTCTTTCCGCCAGCCATCAGCATGGAAATTGCAAGTTTTTATGAAAGAGCGCAGGCACGTTATGTACACTTCTTATCAACATCAAAGGATGGCAAATTAGGCTATTTTAAAGACAGCCGGCAAGGGGAGCGATTAATTAAAGAGTTGGAAGAGAAGAAAGCATTCTGGGCACAGTCTATCTGCCGACCGTTTACTGCTGATAAAAAATCAGATGAGAAATCTAAGGATAAAAAGTCAGATAAGAAATCTATCGCTCGCGATGCTGCTGAAGCCAAATTGGATAATATGACGTTAGAAACCTTAGTTATGCAGGCTCTATTTAAAATGATGGTTAGTGATGATTATCATGACTCGCAATTCGGCCTGTTAGTACAAGCGTTATCAGTTTTTGTTGAACCTGTCTCGGAAGCTGGTTGTAAGAGTGCTAACGAGCGTTATCAATCGGTTGCGGGCCGGGTTAATTTATTAAAGAGTATGAGTGAAAAGACTAATGATAAACTTTCTCCTGAACAAAAACAGGTAATACAAAGCTTAAAAGGCTATGTTTTAAATGATGTCTCAATTAATAAAGTCCAAAAAGCCGTGGATAGGGCCTACAATAAACATAAATTATATAGCGCCAATGTCTCACCACAAGATCAAGGGGGTAGTTTCAAAGTAACAGCTGCTGTCAATCGATTTTTTAGCCGCGGTTATATTTTTTCACCCTTTAATACTAACGTTGCTGAAACAGGGCATTTGACTTCGTTAAAACAAAAAAATGCGGGTGGTATGCAGGCGCATAAAGCTGGATTGGCACAAATCTTCAAAGAGCTATTTACAGAATTACTTAATAAGTTAAAAAATAATCCAGTAGTAGAAAAATCTACAGATAGCCCGGCTCTTAATTAGTCAATATCTAAAAAGCCTCCCCGTAAATTGGAAAGGCTTTTTACTAAAGCTAAACAAAAAACACCTTTATTCATCATGGTTCCTACTACTTCGACTGTTACTGCTACTTTTCTTACTGCTTGAGGTTGAGCTTTCATGACTGCGGCTCTTAGCTGTTTGGCGATGATCAGAATGTTGCCCACCTTTGCGACCAGCTGCACTTAACGCCTCATGTCCCCGTGTTGCAGCTGCTTTTTTACCACCTTGTGTTGTTCCAGTCATAATAATTCTCCTTAAATTTAATTAACAAACACCGGATGTCAAAATTTATTTGACACTTAAGTCAATAACATCTGGTAATTAACAACTTAACACACATGACAATTATGTCAATACTTTAAATTAAATTTTTTAAATTGAAATGGCAAAAAATGATTGCCACAAATTGAGTGATAATTAGAGCGCAAAATTGATAAAAGATGTGTGACAAATTAATTAAAATTTGTTAAGTTAATTGTTTTACCTTGCGAAAGAGCTTATTAATAATAGTCAATCTCGGTGGTCGTCACATTAACAGGCTCCTCATCGACTACAGTCACTGAGTGATAGGGTGGAGGTGTGACAACAACTTCTCTGTAATCAACCACTTCTGAGTTGTAATAGCCACAAGCAGTTAAGAAAATCATCGGAAATAAGGCTATCCATTTCATCGTCGATCTCCGGCAATCTTTTGTATAAATTGTAGATTATGTAGTCACTTTAAGCCAGTTTAATGATGTTTTTACAGCAAAGTATAAATTTGCTTGTCAGGGCTTAAGCCCATTCACTATACTGACGCCTAAGCAATTTTAAGGACTAATAAATTAGCTTGCTAAGTGGTTAGAAAATAGTAGATGGCTAGTGCTATTAGCTTAAGGATGTCAATCTAGATTTTTTTCAAAATTGAAGCTTTAATTTTAAACAATACTTAATCTAAGTGTCACAAGATAACCTAGGCTTAAGTGATGATTGTTTTGAAAGAGATCTATTTCAGGATGTGAATATGTTAGATAGAGCAAGTGTAGTTAATGAGCAATTTATTAAACGCGTCAAGGAAGGTCACTTTCCTAATCCCAGAAATACCCTAACGTTGTCTGCTTCAGGTTTAGATAAAAAAACTGCCATTGAATTATTTGATTCGCAAATTAAATCGCGCTTGCTGGATTTAATTGCACGTGAGTTAAAAGAAAAAGGCTTATCATTTTATACCATTGGCAGTAGTGGCCATGAAGGTAATGCGGTTATTGCTTATGTTTTTCGCCACACCGACATGGCTTTCTTACATTACCGCAGCGGGGCTTTTTATTTGCAGCGAGCTAAGCAAGTTCCTAGCTGTGATGGCGTGCGGGATATTTTATTATCTCTTGTTGCCTCAGCAGATGATCCTATTTCAGGTGGCCGCCATAAAGTGTTTGGGAGTGTGCCATTAACTATTCCGCCACAAACTTCAACCATAGCATCTCATTTGCCAAAAGCCCTGGGCACTGCTGTATCCATTACGCGGGCAAAAGAGTTGCATATTCCTAGTAAATTAGCTACCGACTCGGTCATTTTATGTTCCTTTGGCGATGCTTCAACCAATCATGCGTCCGCACAAACGACCTTTAATGCTTGTTCTTGGTTAGCTACTCAAAATTACCCGCTACCCCTGGTTTTTATTTGTGAAGACAATGGCATTGGTATTTCTGTTCCTACACCAGCCGCGTGGATTGAGGCATCGGTTAAGGCACGCCCAGGCTTACATTATTTAACATGTGATGGCTTAAATATTGCGGATGTTTATTTAAAATCAATGCAAGCACAACAGCTAGCACGCCTTAAAAAACAACCCGTTTTTTTACATGTAAAATGCGTACGATTACTTGGGCATGCGGGTTCTGATATTGAATCACAATATCTTAAACAAGTTGAAATCGAAGCCACCGAGGCCAATGACCCATTACTACATACGGCACGAATGCTTTATGAAGAAGGGTGGATGAGCTTAGAAGCAATCATTGAACTTTATCAAACCAATCGCTCTTTAATTGAAGCCAAAGCGATGGAAGTAATTCAGTTGCCTAAATTAAGTAGCGCCACTGAAATTATGGCATCCATCATACCAAAAGCACAAAATAATAGTGTTTGTCTACTGCCCGCAGAAAGCAAGCGCGAAGTCGTATTTGGTAGTGTTTATAATCAATTAACTATAAAGCGTAATTTATCACAGCACATTAACTTCGCTTTAACCGATTTAATGCTGCAATACCCACATATGCTAATTTTTGGTGAGGATGTTGGCAGAAAAGGCGGTGTTTATCGGGTAACTGCCGATTTACAAAAGCGCTTTGGGCAGCGTCGAGTATTTGATACCTTATTAGATGAAACAACTATTTTAGGAACTGCCATTGGCTTTGCGCATAATGGTTTTTTACCTGTTCCTGAAATTCAATTTTTAGCTTATTTACACAATGCCGAAGATCAATTGCGGGGTGAGGCGGCAACGTTGTCTTTCTTTTCTTCAGGCCAGTATAAAAATCCTATGGTCATTCGTATTGCTTCCTTAGCTTATCAAAAAGGGTTTGGCGGCCATTTCCATAATGATAATTCCATTGCCATACTGCGTGACTTGCCAGGCGTTATTGTGGCTTGCCCTTCCAATGGCCCTGATGCTGCGAAGCTATTGCGTACTTGTTTAAAATTAGCCCATGATCAGGGCCGAATTGTTGTGTTTCTAGAGCCAATCGCTTTGTATATGACTAAAGATTTACACACGCCCGGTGATAATGAATGGCTGTTTGAATACCCATCTATAGACCAAACGATTGCCTTAGGAGAAGTGGGCGTTGTTGGTGAAGGCGAAACGGTGATTTTAACTTATGCCAATGGTTTTTATTTATCACTGCAGGCCGCTAAAATTTTAAAAGAAAAGCATCAGATTGATGTCAAAGTTGTGGATCTGCGGTGGTTAAGCCCGCTACCGACAGAAGCGATTTTACGGGAATTAACCAATGCAAGTCGCGTTTTAATCGTTGACGAAGGACGGCGCAGTGCTTCTGTCAGCGAGGGATTAATGACACTGTTAGTTGAGCAAGCAGCAACTGATTTAAAAATAAAAAGGCTAACTGGTGAGGATTGCTTTATTCCATTAGGCAATGCTTGGCAGTATTTATTACCAAGTCGCGATTCTATTGTTGCGGCGACATTAGCATTACACTCTGTTAAAGGGGAGAAAAAGCGTGGACGATTTGTTGTTTCTTGATGAGCAATTACAAGATGATGAGCGATTAATTCGAGAAAGTGTTACTCGCTTTGTTAGTAACGATGTAGTGCCGTTAATGGCAGATGCATTTGAAAAGGGAGAGTTTCCAAGAGAATTAATTCAAAAGTCAGCCGATTTAGGTTTATTAGGTCTAACCTTGCCAGCAGAGTATGGTGGGGCGGAGGCGTCTTATGTTGCTTATGGTTTAGTTTGCCAGGAGTTGGAGCGCGGTGACAGTGGCTTGCGTAGTTTTGTATCGGTGCAAAGCTCATTATGCATGTACCCTATCTTTCGCTACGGTAATGAAGAACAAAAAAAGCGTTTTTTACCGGGCATGGCTGCTGGAGAAATCATTGGGTGTTTTGGGTTAACTGAACCTGATTCGGGTTCCGATCCTGGCAGCATGCGCACGCAAGCTAGAAAAGTGCCTGGTGGGTGGAAATTAAATGGCGCTAAAATGTGGATTACAAATGCGCCTATTGCTGATATTGCTATCGTATGGGCTAAAACAGAAGAAGGTATTCGTGGTTTTATTGTTGAAAAAGAGTTTGCAGGATTTAGTCGCCCTGAAATCAAACATAAAATGTCTTTACGCGCATCGATAACGGGTGAATTAGTCTTTGAAGATGTGTTTGTGCCTGAAGAAAATCTGTTAGCCGGTACGGTAAAGGGATTAGGGGCAGCGTTGAGCTGTTTAAGCCAGGCTCGTTATGGTATCGCTTGGGGCGCTATGGGTGCTGCTATGGCGTGCTTTGATATTACGCGTGATTATTTGTTAGAACGTAAACAATTTGATAAACCATTGGCATCTTTTCAGCTAGTGCAAGCCGATTTAGCACAAATGTATAGCGAAATTATTAAGGCCCAATGTCTAAATTTACAAATAGGGCGCTTAAAAGATGAAGGCCGTGAAACGCCAGTCATGATTTCTTTAGCAAAAAGAAATGGTTGCCGAGAAGCATTAAACATTGCTCGCAAATGCCGCAACCTGTTAGGTGGCAATGGCATCAGTTTAGAGTATCCGGTGATTCGCCACATGCTAAATTTAGAATCAGTCTTCACCTACGAAGGCACAGATAATGTGCATACTCTGGTTTTAGGCCGCCATATTACCGGTATTAATGCTTTTGGTTGAGGGTTTCTTTAGCCGGATTAAGCAATTAATCCGGTTAGTTAAGCTATCAGATTAACCAACATAAGTATCGATAGGCTCACTTGCATTCACTTCATCTACATACTACGTTTATACAAAGGCAGTGCTTAATATAAATTAAGCATAAATTGATCAATTTTCTCGCAAAAGCAGGTATAATGTAAAAGAGAAACCTATATTGGTAAGTACTATGGCAATATTTAAAGATAAAGACAAAGATAAAGATAAAGTTAAAACGAAAGTAAAGGGTAAGAATCCCGGAAAAGATACGCCAGAACAAGAAGAAGGCAAACTTAAGTCGATAGGTCTTGAGCTTAAAAAAATGCTTGAAGATTCACTGAAACCTGTAGAAGGTGCTGCTGAATTAGCAGAAAAGGTAAGAAATGAACTCGCACTTTCTGGTACAACCAATGAAATGACTCAGAAGCAAAGCCTTGGCACCGACATGGTCAATTCCTTAGACAACGGCATACCTGGCTACCAAGTAACCGGCGAAGACCATGCCATCGATGAAGTGGCCAATAATATTGAAATGCAGCAAAGTCCTTTTAAAAAATGACTTTAAGTTAAATTTTCTACTTTAATTCGCTCACTAGCAAAACAGTAGCTTGTTATTCCAGCCAAGAAAAGCTATTATTCAAACCCAAGTCGGGGCGTAGCGCAGCCTGGTAGCGCACTAGCATGGGGTGCTAGTGGTCGAAGGTTCAAATCCTTCCGTCCCGACCAGTTAATTCCATTTAAAATCAATAAGTTGAATCATAAAATTTAAATCTCATTTAAGTCAATAATTTCTCTAGGTGTACTTCTGGGTGTACTTTCAAATAGTTTAAAATCGCTAAAATTAAATTTTTCTTGAATCATAAATTATTTGCCCTGGCTTTGGTTTAGTGTTGGTCGAGCGGCTCACTCAAAGGCGATACCCGGTTTTATCCGCAAGGCTCAAGTTAGGGGCAAATCAAACGCTATAAGGCAAACGATGGGCCGGTCTACAGCGGGTTTTAGTGACTTTCTCCTTTTTACTTTCAGATAGATTAATAGATAGGCAAAGAATTATTCTAAGCGCCTGACTAGGTCATAAAATTGTAATGACAGTAAGTTTCTAAAATTACGCTGCCGAACGGCAGGTATCCATGAAGGGTTTCCCAACTTAAACGTCCAGCCACTAGGTTAAGGGACAAGGTGGCTTAGCATAAGACCTAAAAGGTTTCGCCTGAACTGCCCAGGCTCATCAGTTATGCTTAATTAGAAATTAGCAAAATGTTGCTCTATAGACAATCAGTTTAAGAGAGAAATTTTGTCCTATCGGATTTTGTCCGACAGGACAAAATGGCTGAAAGCGTTGATTTTATTGGGTTGGAATAAAGTTGGTTATGTGCGTCACTGCTTTAAGCAGTGACGCATATAACTAAAATTATTGTCTATAGTTATATTATTAAAATTGACAGGAGTTCTAATGGAGACACAACTTAAAGTTGGAGATGTGGTTAAATTAAAATCTGGGGGCCCTAGAATGACAATTTCATATTTAGGAAAAGAGGAGCAAATAGAATGTATCTGGTTTGACGGAAATAATAAATCTAAAGGTTATTTTCATAAAGACTCGGTAAAGCTTGATGATAGTAGTAGTAATCCATTAAGGGTAAAAAAAGGGTGAATTAAGTTAGCAACCTATTTATGGCTGCTCTAAATATTTAACATTTTATGGTAGACGTTTATACAAAATTTAAAATTGATTAAGCTGCTCAATTAAGCGAGCAGCTTAGCATCCGCTAGAGCAATATCTTTATTAGTAGATGCTTTTTGCTATTCAAGTTTTCAGCTTAATATATTTTCGCTTTACTTAGTCTACACTGGCTATAGGAAATATCCTTCATTCAGGGTTATACTTATTGCTTTAGTTAAGTTTAAATAACTTGTTAGAAGAAAAATATAGCAATTTAATGGAGCTTTGCTTTTAAATTAAAGTAGAAGAATTCGAAAATAACCAGAATTTTATAAGGATTGAAATTCTTTAGTAACTTTGTTGGCTTTGGCGGTAAATTAACAATTTGTAAAATTTATCTGATCAACTGAACCAACAATATTTATATCTAGCTTCTTTTCATATTTTAAGATGAGGCTTACTTTTTCAAGAAAATGATAAACTTCTGAGCCAGCCTTATATTCATCAGTATTCAATTTAATAACTTTTTCGCCAAATATTTCGGTGGCCTCATCTTTATCTATTACAAAAGAGTGATCTTTATATTCATAGACTAGCCTTTGGGCAATAGCATGTGGACTATTTTTTAAAATTTCTTTTTTACTTTCTAATAACCGTACAGCGTAATGTTGAGCTGAATCTGAAATTCTCTCAAAGTAACCTAATTGTTGTAAGGGCAATGTTTTAGCCAAATATTCTGCAAACATACTTGAAGTATTGGGAAATTTTTCTGTGAGATTACAAATACATTCTAACGCACTACTCAGGCTTAAAGCAGGGTTCTTATTAATTTGAGGATCTATCGGCCCGAGTTCACTTAATAAGCCCATATGAATTTCGTCTGCTCCTAATGCTATTAAAGTAGCAGCAGATTTAGCTCTACTTGGAATTACAACTATAAATTTCTTCTTTGATTGCTCCTTACAAATTTTAGATATAAAGTATGCCGGTTCAATTAGACCACCTAAGCTATGCATTATTAATAAAATATCTTGAGTTTTTTTATTATCTGTAGCCCAATAAATCCTATCAGAATCAAAGTTAGTTATTGACTCCTCTGGCTTATATAAAAAAAGGTAAAAATATTTTTTATTTCCTAGAAACTTATTTAGATGTTCAATAATATAATGCTTGATTACATTGCTGTCTTCATTGCGTATTAATTTAAATAAGTGTTCTAATTTAGATAGATCATATTTTGGTAAGTTATCATCATTTATTTCTGTAGAATTAGTAGTTGAATCATTCATCGCTTTTCCTTAAGTCAACAAATAATAAATTATTTAGATTCCTATTTAATTATAAATTAAAGTTTTTTAAAAAAGGGGCAATAATTTCTCTATTTATTTGATAGCTTAAGAGCTTCAAAGAATAGTAATTTGGTTAGAGTTTTAATCTAGCTTAGTAATTTAGGTGTTTAATAGTTGATGGCTGATCTATAGAACCTATTATTTTCTTATTTTTCTAAGCTTTCGTATCCGCAAGCAAACACCTCACAATCAAATTCCTCGGCGTCGATCGAATTTCTAAAAGCCCAACTCTCGCTAATGATTTCACTACTCGTTTCATCTGTTGATAGCTAGGATATTCTGCTTTAACACCGGGAATAGGCGCGACATAACAGGTTTCTCTTAGCGATTGGTAACTTATCCTACGCTTAATGCCTACAATAAAAGTTGCCCTATCCATATAAGGCCGAATTCCCATTATATAAACGACGCGTTGGATGAGAGGTAACTCTATTAAGGCGTCCAATTCTCTTCTATTAATAAATAAAAAATCCACTTTCTATTCCTCGCTTAACGCATTAATCAGTTGCAAACGATATCAAACAATAGCAAATAGTGATATTTAATAATTCAATTTGTTTTAAAATTAATTTATTTTAATGCTCTATTTGTTTATGTCAATAAAGATTAGATGCGTGTTAATAAACCCATGACAGAAGATAGAGTGTAACGGACTGTAGGTTACATTTTAGATAATTTTTAAATTTGCTTTTGTGCTTGATAATTCGAACTTTGCAATAACTTCCTACTAAGGCATTTAGCTTCAGTATTGTGGATAACCTTGTCTAAATTTTTTTAATTTCTGATATAAATATATATAAATAATTATTGAGTTATGAGGTGGGTCGGCCTAAGCCATTTGGCCTATGACTAGTTTTAGAAAGGTGAGATTTTATACGCGTTATTTAGACTACTTCTTAGTATGACGGCTTTATGTCGGGTTTGGATGACGGGTTAGGGTCGGCCTAGTTTTGGACGGTGTTAGCCTTGTTATAGAAAAGGCTTAAAAATGGAATAATTACTGTTAAACTTATCTAAGTTTCTTCACTTAAATCAGAATAATCTACAAAATTCTTCAATTAAACATTGTAATAGGTTATAAGAAACTGTCAATCTAGTTTCTTGTTATTGCATGGTCGAACCTGAAACTACTTATTTGACTCTAGCCGCGACTCTGGCCGTAACTCTAGCCGTTAAGTTTCTATGGGAGCTTTGCGGAGGTCTCATCTTTTAGCAAAGTATTAAATGCTACTAATTACCCTAGTAATATTATGATGTCCATTTATCCGAATTATTCCATAGCTTAGGTGTCGGGTTTTGACTAGTGAGAGCAGCGGCAATTGGGGATAGAAAAGATTGTATATCTGCTACAATCTCATGAAATTGAGTTGGTATATGTTCTTGGTTAAGTCGCTTTGTAAAAGCTGTCCATTGAATTTGCTTGGATTGGATAAATTGCTCTGTAAAAAGTTCATCTTTAGTTGGTAAAGTAGTACCGCGATTTTTAAACGTTAGGCGAATAGCTTCAGCAAGCTCAGTCCCTGTAAAATTAAATTGCCGAGATAACATCCAAATATCATAAAAATCTTTCATCCGACTATTAAGGATACCTAACTTAATCATCGCTTCAAACTTTTCAGCAATAGCTGTTTCACGGCTATAAGTTAAAAGTTTAGGCGCAGGGAGATCTAAAAGGGTGGGCATTGTTGCTTTTTCAGGAATGGGATAAACGATATCGCCAAAACCAATATCTATTTGCATATGAATCTTAGCCGTTTCTAAATTACCTTTAAACAGCACTCGGATACCTTGATAGTCGGCATCTTCTTTAATGCGTTCAGTTGTAAGTGATGTTATATCAAAAACTAGCCCATCGGTTATCACATCAAGTGAAAGTATTTCCTTCATTTGCTGAAAAATATTGGCTTCTTCATTACTTGTTTTCCCTAGCATATCAATATCCATCGTTGGCCTTGATATGGGTGCATTCCATATCCTTAGCATCAAGGCACCTTTTAATATAAATTGATCTTTGTAGGGAGATAGCGATAAACGATAGAGGAATCGCTCCATTGCATAATATTGTAGGATTTCAATAAATGGTCTTTGATGAGCTTTAGAGTAATTTAATAAGCGTTGTCGAATCGATGCAGCAACATTTTGTGGTGGCTTCATATAATCGTTTCCAGGTAAGGCGCCATAACCTTTTCAACTCTACAAAGTTCGGCGTATTTAAGGAGCGCCTGTAGATTAAATTGTTTTCGGGCGCGGTAAAATTTTAGTGCTTCTAGTACTATATCCATGCCGATTTTATTTCTATATTTAAAACAGTCAGCAATCGTTTTTTCAGCAGAATAGATTTTCACCACGACCTCATCAATATTATGTTCTTCTATCCCTGCATGGTAAGCGCTTTTGGAAAAACGGTGATTTTGTATAGGAGGGTAAGAGAGGTTAGGAAGATAAGCTCCTCTAGGTACAGCTATAGAAATAAAATGTGGTATTTGTGTTGTTAGATCGTGATAAGACAGAGCTGATGTAAGGCAAATAACTGCGTTAGGAAAGCGAAGACTTACTGTAGCCAGATCTTGGTTACTTAGTGGTGGAAGGTTAGTGAGTCGGTATACGCCTCTGCTAATTTGCTCTATCTTTCCTTTATCTCTTAGAGAATAGAGCATATAACGCGTTATACCGTTTTTTAGTGCGTCGCTCATTCTAAGTTGTCCGCCGTATTGCCGAAAAACGGCCTCCGGATCTTTATTAGCCATAATCAGACAAATCCTCACCATTTATTTATAACTGGTGAGATTATGTCTGATTTATAAGAAATGTACAAACACAGGAGAAGCTGTTTATCTATCTTTAGGTTTAATTAGCATATAATAAATTGTTACCTGATTTCCCGGTATGAATAGGAATAATATTATCTTGTAATATGCTTTCAATAAACGTGGCCCAGCGATCCAATGCCTCTTTTCTTTGTGGTAACATTTCATTTTTATTGTAGGTGGCCATGATCTTAGGCATTTTATGACCCAAGCATTTTTCTATAACTACTGGATCAATATGCAGGGCTTCGCCAAGTTGAGTTGCAAAGGTGCGGCGAAGATCATGTGCTGTCCAGTGAGGAATGCCTACTCTAGATTGAATCCTAATTACAGCTCTTGGCATGGCTTTATCTGATAAAGGACTACGCTCATCAACACCTGTAATGACATAATCTGAGTCACTGTATTCTTGAAGTTCTAATAAGACCTTTTTGGTCATTTCACTTAAATGAATGCGCATTGTGATATTAGTTTTAGTATGCTCAGCAGGAATAGTCCATAAGGAATTTTCAAAATCAAACTCTGACCATTTAGCTACTCTGATTTCACCCGTACGTACGCCGGTAAGCAGGATGATTTTTAGAGCGCTTCTAATTTGGATGGAAGTATCGTGCTCTTCACTTTCTAAAAATTGCCATAGGGTTTTAATTTCGTCGAGTGATAAATACCGCTCTCTTGCTTTCTCTAATCCGCCAATGTCTCGTGAACGAATGCTCATGGCAGGATTATTCATCATCTCGCCGCGACTTACGGCATAATTAAAGGCTTGCTTAAGTGTGCTTAAAACTTTATTGGCATGAATAGGTGCACCACGGTCTACAATTTTATCTAATGCTTGGGTGATTTCTCTAGTCTTTAAAGTTTCAAGCTTTTTATCACCAAGAAGAGGGATAATATCTGCTTTGATGAGTTGCCAGATTTGTTGGGGCTGAGCACGATGTTTTTCAATATAGCTCTTGTACCAGTTTAGCATTAAATTTTTTATGGTTTGCTGCTCTTTTTGTTTTGCTTCTTCAAGATGGTCTTTAGGGTTAATAGCACCATGGCGCATATCACTTAAATCAATAAAGCGCTTCTTAGCCTCTGATAAGCTCATAGCCGGGTAATAGCCTAGAGTGATGAAATGCCGTTGCCCATTTATTTTGTAGCGATATATCCATATTTTAAGTCCTTTAGGCGTAACTCGAATTCCAAACCCGCCATCTTTAAATTCTTCGTAACGTACAGAACGAGGTTTTAGTGCTTTGATATAAGCATCCGTAAAATGTCTTTCCATTTTTATTACTCAAAAATTAGGTGTACTTCTGGGTGTACTTTGCCATGATCTGACATGATATCATTTGCTACTGTTTGACGTATAGTAAAGAAATAAAATGATTAAAATACAAAGGGTTATTGAAATATTTGCTACTAAATGATCTTGTTTGCAACAGGCCAATTTTAGAATGGGGTGCTAGTGGTCGAAGGTTCAAATCCTTCCGTCCCGACCAAAAAAATCCTTTTAAAATTAGCAAATTAAACAGTAATATCTAAATTTTTTTATTCGACAATTTCTTTTTAAGTACACTTATAGGTACACTTTTTATAAATAAAATAATAATCTGGGTTATTTCAACAATTTGGATTATTTAATTTTAGTGTTTTTTGGGGCTTCCTCATTTACGTAGGGCATTGTTAATCATCCGCAGTGGGCCTTAACACGGGTTTTGTAATTTTAAACATTTCTAAAGCCATAAGCACGTCGCTGAAATGACCCAATCAATCCCTTACAGCACTTTATAAAGATAAAGCTAAATTAATTATTTAGAACAGTTTAGAAAATCAACCTAGGTTATAAAGAAGGCTTTGTGCTTTTTAAGACAATAAAACCTATGCTTCCTGCCATTAAAGAACCAAGTACAACACCAATTTTTACCATAGGCATTAGGTCTAAATCAGTATTTAGGTAGGCTAATGAGCCAATAAATAAGCTCATAGTGAAACCTACCCCACAAATTAGCGCAATGCCATAGACTTGCCTAAGGTTAATATTATCTTTTTTAAGAAGCTTTTTAAATTTAACAAAATAGCCTAATGACAAAAAGATACCGATTTGCTTACCAACAAACAAGCCTAATGCTATCCCAAGAACAATAGGATGCATAAACATCGACCTATCAAGACCAATAAAGCTAATTCCTGCATTAGCAAAAGCAAATAAAGGCAAAATTAAGAAAACAATCCAAGGATGCAGACTATTCTCAAGACGAGTTAACATAGATCTTTTTCCATCGTCAGGAATTGTCATGGCAATGATAATTCCTGCTAATGTTGCATGAACGCCTGATTTTAAAACAGCAATCCATAGCGCAACACCAACAACCATAAATAAGGAGATACGACGGTTTTTAAAATAATTTAGGCTTACTAAAATTAAAGTGAAGAAAAGAGCAAAAGATAGTGATAATAAGGATAATTTTTTCGTATAAAAAATAGCAATGATAACAATTGCTGCAATATCATCAAAAATAGCAATGGCTGTAAGTAGAATTTTTAATGAAAGCGGTACACGAGAGCCTAATAAAGAAACGATCCCTAAAGTGAACGCAATATCCGTGGCCGTAGGTATAGCCCACCCATTTAAAAAGATCGGGTTATGTGCATTAAAGTAAGCAAAGATAGCAGCAGGTAGTAATAATCCACTTAATGCTGTGATAACAGGGACAATGAGATTACGTTTATCACTTAACACGCCTCGCCTAATTTCTCGTTTAATCTCAAGGCCGATTAACATAAAATAAATAGCCATTAAGCCATCATTAATCCATAACAGCATAGGCTTTTTAATAAAGAAAGTTCCTATACTTACGGTCCCTTTAACTTGCAATACATGCTCATATATAGATTGAAGTGGTGAGTTAGCAATTAAAATTGCTATGACCGCAGCAATAAAAAGTAAAATTCCACCTAATGTTTCTAAATTATAAAATGATTTTGATTGGGACATAAGTTTATTAGTTAGAAATAATAATTAGTGTACTAGCTGATTAGACGGGTTAATAGCAATTTCATAATAAAGCATTCTTCAGTGGTTCGACTCTATCTTTGGCTACTATTAAATTCGTTTTAAATCAAGCAGACTTGAAGTCTGCCGTTTAATACATTGGAGATGTTAGGAAGCATCTTTCTCACTATTTAAAATAGTTTTCTCAATCCATTGTTCTACTTCATCGCTATCGATCATTGCATTTTATTTGATTGGTGCTTTGCTCAATAATTTTGGGAACAAAGTTATTATTTTATCGTTAACCTTACTAACTTTAATAAGTTTTTTTAGTACGCTTTTATATTTTCTCAAAACAAAATATGGCTTGAAAAATAATTTAGCAGTAACACATTAAATAACCATTCCCTCTAGCAGGCTTACCGTTTTCTCAAGAGGGTTGATTTCAGCTAAGCAGCTGTATGGCATAACCCACATAGGGTCTGAATGCCCGAAATCCATATTAACCACTACAGAAATTTGTGGTAATTCATATTCATTAAAAACCTCTAAGATGACGTTAGCATAATCGTTAAATTGTGATGCCAGAATAGTTGAACCGCCTGGTTTACTAAATAAAATACCTGCAAGTTTAGCTAGCACACCTTGGGCAGCTAAATTTCTTAAAAACCGTTTCAAAAATAAAGAAGATACGCCTTCTTCTGAGGTTTCCAGAAAGAGAATACATCCTTCCCAAATATTTAATGAAGGCCAGATATCAGTGGCGTTAATAAACTGTAGAACCTCAACGCAACCTCCTAATAATCGGCCTTGAACAATCTTGTCAGTGCACCCAATAAATTCCCATTTAATTGCAGGCTCAAGTTTTCTCTGAATAGCTTGATTTGAAGGATATTGCCAATTTAAGTGTTCCTTAGTCCACCCTGAGGGCTCAGGAATTCGGCCTATTTTAGCTGTCGAAAAAAAACTCTGCTTAATGGCGCTAATTGTATAATCATGCATTTTTACATTCTCAGCAAATCCTGTCATTACAGCCGTGCCGTAAAAACTAGCAATACCAGCTTTTAAACAAATAAAATGCAAGACAGTACTGTCTGAATAACCTAAAACAACTTTTGGATTTTTGCGAATAATTTCAAAATCAATGTAAGGTAATAATCGTATTGCATCATCTCCACCGATACTTGAAAAGATTGCTTTAATCGCAGGGTCTAAAAAGGCTTGCATTAAATCTTCGGCACGTGCTTTAGGATTACGGTAAACCCAGTCAGGATCCTTTAAGGCATGAGGCATTTCAATCACTTTAAGCCCAAAAATAGATTCAAGTCGTTGCTTGCCCACCTCATACCGATAAGGATAAGCTCCTGGGCCACCCCAGGAAGCACTAATTACAGCAACTTTATCTCCAGGATTAAGTTTTTTAGGAAGGATTAACTGCTGCATGTGTAAGATCCTTTATCAGTTGAGTAATAGGGCAAGGATAATGATTGTCGCCTTAAGTCTAGAATATGTCATAAAATAGGAGAGGTGGATTGCGCTTTATTATATATCAAATTTCTATTGCTTCACATTGAGTCCGAATATGCAATATCCTAATAAACGCGAATATTAAAATTATTGAATCGAATAACTGGATCAATATACCATGGCGGATACTGTTGGATACCGATCGCAACCTATTTATTGATTAATAACCATCTTGTTAATCTAGCTTGACCTCGGGTGGTAACTATCCCTTTTGTCTTTAAGTGATTTAAGTTCTCACGAATGGTGCTTTCAGCAAGCAACACTGGTAACTTTTTCCTAATTTCTTTTAGAGACATCTCTTCTGCATTCTTTAAAAGAGAGATAATTTCCATTTGACGTTGAGTTAAATTCATCGTTGGTTCTAGAGAGATTCCTGTATTCATTGTTTCCTTAAAACTGAAAATAACTGAAAAACCGTGATAACTATCAGTAAACTCAGGTTCGGGAGTATTATTTTTTCTGCAGTACTCTATCATTCGAGTAGTGCCTGTGCCCCATTTTTCTATCCAGCCTCTTTTATAAAATACATCTGCAATTAATTCATTGCGTGGATATGAATTATGCGGTTCTTTAAGTTGTTCTATTTTGATTTCAGGAAGTAATCCGCCTGGATTCCATAGTTCTAAACGATCATCGTAAATTGCGAAACTGGTTGTTGCTGCGCGAACACTATAATCTTTATGGCAAATGGCGGTTGGCAAAATGATGGGCAAGGGTGATGAGTTGAAAAGCATTTCCTCTTTCCCATTGATTATCAATAAATCCTTCTATTTTAGTGCGTCCTCTAAATCGAGCCATTTTTATTTCGCAGCAAGTAGCCTGGGAGGAGGGCGTAGCCTGTA
This sequence comes from Legionella beliardensis, assembly GCF_900452395.1. Taxonomy (NCBI): domain Bacteria; kingdom Pseudomonadati; phylum Pseudomonadota; class Gammaproteobacteria; order Legionellales; family Legionellaceae; genus Legionella; species Legionella beliardensis. Next base: position 2,855,918 of record NZ_UGNV01000001.1, on the reverse strand, counting down.
TCCCAGGTTTTCAATGAGTTTTCGAAGTCAAGAACTGCTATTTAGGTTATTAGATAAAAATTGGGGAGGTGCTTCCATGAGACGAGTTTGTTAAGTAGTTGGCGTTAAAGGTAAACCTGGGAGGAAGGCGCAGCCCTTTTCCCAGGCTACACCGACTGACTTAATTTCGATATTAATACTGTACTAATTCACGCAACACGGCAGTTGCATAAGAGCCTGCAGGTAGAGTAAAGGATAATTCAGCACTATTATTTAGAAAGCTATATTCAAGGTTTTGCAAGCTAAGAATATTAGCGCGCCAAGCCTCTTCTAGGCCATGTTCTGCTAAGCTTGTTAACCAAGGCTGCCATTCTTTATACACGTCATTTATTAGTATTAGGGCATCATGTTTAACTTTGTTTTTAGTTTTACCTGGTAAGGGGCTAGCAGGTGAGAGATCTTTTTCTTGTACGCGCTTAATAATATTTTCTTCTACATTCTCGATAGTAAAAATACTGTTTGACCCACTTAATTGCATCACATCACCATTAATAGGTACATTCCAATTGTTTTGGCTAACACGCCTTGAAAGAATTAAATTATAAAGCCATGAACGTGCGGCTGAGTAATACATTCCCTTTAGGAATCTGTCCTTAACCTTACGTCCTTCAATTAACATTGCATGCGCTTTAGCCACATTTCCACCATCACGACCAAAACGTTGCTCGCCAAAATAATTAGGCACTCCTGTTAATTTTATTTGTTCAATACGCTGCCTAAACAGCGTTTCATTAGTTAGGTTTCTTAGTTTGATTTTAAAATGATTGCCTGCTAAAAATCCTGGCTTTAACTTTTTGTTATGGCGAGTAAGTGCTAATATTTTCCATCCAGAGTCTTGTAACGTTTCAATACCAGAAATTACTTCACCAGGCGCATGAATACTTAACCATTGAATAGCAACAGCTTGACGATCTTTTAAGCCTGCGTAGCTGATCGCTTTAACTGGTTTATTAATTAAGCGACTTAACGATTTAACGACTTCCTCAGTTGTTAACCCATGCTTTTCAATTTTAATTAAAATATGTTCACCTTCACCACTAAACTCTCCAGCATAAATTTCGGTCACTTGGAAATCTTCTGGTTTAAATTTAAATAAAGCCGTGGACTCAGGCTTACCATAAGCATAAGACCAATTTAATGAATACATACAAACAACTCCCAATATGAAAAGGGTATATACCCTTTTTGATTTGTTTGAGCAAGAAGAAAAAGGAAATATCGGGCGAAGTGCCCATAGCCGTCAGGCTAAGCAATAAAAGAATTAACTAATGTATTGAATTATTAATTAAAAAAGCTAGAGTCCCCTTTTAAATTTTTTCCTCGGCAGGAAACAAAAAAGGGACAAATTAGGAACGTGGAAATCTAGATTTATAAAAGTTATTTCCTATATGATGATTAATCTTTCTCCGGCTTAGGTATAATCTCAAATGGATTAGGAATGGATGTATTACGTTCTTGAGTTGAGGCACTTGTTAAACCTTGTTGTTCAACTTGTTTGACAAGATTATTGAATTCTTTAAGACTCTCAAGACCTTGTTCCTGCTTAAGACTACCAAACGGCTCTTTGCGAATATCTTGTTGTACTTGCTCTCTTATAGAGTCTGCACTACCTTCATAGAGCGTACCTGTGCCTATTGAAAGTTTATAATTGTCTTGAAGTGACAATTCACCCCCTACATCAGCAACACCGGCGCAACAAAAGTCACACATTTCTTCTGCCTTACGTTTATAAAAATCTTTTTCTTGTTTTTGACCACGGAAAGCAAGAATAGGTGGAAAGTTATTAAGGAGTTGCTCTCTTTGCTGCTCAACTGTATCTTCTTTTTCCTCTTTATCAATGCACTCCTCTTTAAAGTCCTTTACTAAAGAAGAATCAGGCGTACCTGGTTTTAGGTTTTGAAAAAGTATCATCGTTTTTAGCTCTGGCGTCATAGCTATTCCTTAATTAACATGAATTCAATATTATTTTTATTTAAGGAGTTGAAAGAGCGTCCTTCTATATCAAATTTGTTGAGCTCTTTACTTAGCAAAATTGATTTAAAGCCCTTAACATATAATTTAGTAAAGATTTACTGTCTTGTCGATCATTTGCTAGAGCGTTTTCCTGCACTCGAAAAATCATAAGCTAACGGTTTATTTTCTCTCTAGATAAGTAATGTGATTTGACTTAGGCCTTTAAGTGAACCAGTAAGTAGCCTGGTAGGAGGGCGTAGCCCATATCCTAAGTTTTCAATGGATTTTTTGAAGTCAAGAATTGCTATTTGGGTTATTAGATAAGAATTGGGAGTGCCTCCATGGGAAGAGAGTTTGGTGAGTAGTTGGTGTTAAAGGTAAACCTGGGATACGGGCGCAGCCCTTCTCCCAGGCTACGCGGGCTAATAAATTACTAAAAATCTAATTAATCTAGAAGTTATGTGCAATAAAAACACATTAATTTAAAAAACTAACCCGTAGTCCTGCCTATTCTTTAGATTAATCATAATTCTATTCTGTTTAGCTGCATAATTACCAAGGACTTGCTACACTAAAATTTCAAAGGATTGAAAAATATTGCTATGACATTACTGCGAAAGATATGTAGCATTATATGTCTTTTACTTATTTCAGCTGTAGTTGTCAGTCAGCTTAAAAACTTTGGGCAAGCTAAAAAAGCTGCCCGAATACTTTTTGCATTTCATCGGGAAACACTCTATTGCCATTGTCGTTTTGATGCGCGCCTGCAAGTTGATTTAAAAAGCTGCAATATGCAATCAGCAGCTAAATTTAAGCGAGCGCACCGAGTTGAGTGGGAACATATGATGCCTGCCGAGAATTTCGGCCATCAGTTTAATTGCTGGCGTGAACTACTATGCAAGAAGCGAAACGGTAAACTCTATAGAGGCCGGGCTTGCTGCGAGCGTATTGATCCTAAGTTTAGACAAGCCGAAGCTGAGCTTTATAACCTATGGCCTGCAGTAGGCTTAGTTAACCAAGCTCGCTCAAATTATCGCTATAGTATGTTAGATACTCATACCACTTTTTATGGGTGTCCTATTACAATTGATTCGTTTACTAGGCGCGTAGAGCCAGCTGATTATGCTAAAGGGATTGTGGCAAGAGCAAATTTATTTATGTCGTATAAATATAATATTCGGTTAAGTGAAGAACAACGTACATTATTTTTAACTTGGAATAAACAATTCCCACCTACTGATATAGAGATACAATGGGCTCAAGCAGTTGCAAAAATAGAAGGCTATGAGAATCCTTATATCTTCAACAGAGAAGATGATTATTTAAATTTAATTAATGAAATCCCCACTTTTCTTAAATCACATAATAATTTGTTTAACATACTACCAGTCTTATTTAAGTAAGCGTGCCTGGGAGGAAGGCGTAGCCCGTATCCCAGGTTTTCAATAAATTTTTTGAAGTCAGAAACTGCTATTTGGTTATTAAATAAGAATTGGGCAAGGCTTCCATGCGAAGAGTTTTGTGAGTAGCTGGTGTTAAAGGTAAACCTGGGATACGGGCTGTGCCCTTCTCCCAGGCTACGCTTGCTAGGCTATGGCGGCTTATTGGCTTTATTTGATGTGCATTTTTTAACAATATTTGTTAATAGTTAATCTTTCCTTAAGTTTTAAATGCTATATTTTTATACAAGAAAACTATTTGTGGCTCAATCATGTATCAATATGAAGTTATTAATTATATTAAAGAAGATATCGCCGAGTTAATTAAATTAGTTAGAGCCAAGCAAAAGAGTGCTCTTGATCGCCCTTCTTCTCCAGAAAATTTGGCAAATTTGGCTCTCACGGTCACATCATGGGCACAGCGATTAGATAAGTATACCGATATACCCGATGAAATCGTGTTATCAAACTTTGACGCATTATTTGCAAGACTTGAATTTGAGATTGAACAAATTGCTGCTAGCCAATCTATCACATGGGTTGCACCAACTAGAAAGACTTCTCTAAAAGAGCAGATTGATTGCTTTAATTCTGCAATAAAAGACCTATTTCCAAAAATAAATGATAAGACAAAGACAACAAGTGATGAGCCAGTAAAAGAATCTCGAGTTAAAAGAATTATTAAATTCGATGACAAGGGTAACGGCTTTGTAGCAGCTGTAGAAAAGAAAAAACCCCCAAAGAGAAAGAATGAGGTTACTACTGCACCTAGTACAGCAAACGAGAAAGCGGAAGCAACTAACGAAATTGACCAAAACTTAGCTCATTTAGCTACAAATATGGAAGCTGAGCTTAAGCAAAAATTTAGCAAGCTTACTACGCTTGAAGAAGCTCTTGAGCTACACAGTTCTCTTAAAGAATTTGATAATGATATACTTACGTCTCCTAAAATATTAGCAGATTTAACTATTAGACAAGAAATTAAGAGATTTAATGAATTGATTAAGGATGCAGATAAAATCCTAAACGAATGGAAAAAATTTAATTCTAATCAAACGTCTAATAGCCTTAATAATGAACGACTAGAAGTTTTGGCTGACTTTAATAAAAAAATCAACCTATTACATAATGAAATAAAATTGGCAAAGGTTGAAATTATATCTCGCGCTGAAAATCTTCTTAATTCACCTCGTTCTCTTGAACAAATTAAAGCAGAACATGACAATGCAATAGAGAATTTTAAAGCTAATTTAAAAATTTTCTTTGAAAAAATTGAAAAGCTAGACTCAGATAATAAGGTAGTCAAAAATATCGCAGAAAATTTTATAAGAGATTTTACTGAAAAATTATCTAAAGAGCCGTCCTTTAATAAAGAACAGGTTAAGGCCTTACGGCACTCTCTTTTAAGTAAAATTGGTATAGTAGAGAATGAGAGCATGCTGTCTAACATGTCATCACTACTATCTTTTGGGCAAAGAACTTCATTTAATTTATCTAATTTAGTCCTCAATTTTCCTACGGATGATACTGAGGCTTTGTCACGTCACGTCAAATCTCTTTACGATCTTACAGAGTACCTTGAAGATTTTGAACTTTCAAAGTCAAAAGATTCAGACCTAGTGGATCAAAACCCTAGAATAGAAAGAGAAATTAATGGTCTTATGGATAGGCTTAATTTTGGTTTACACCGATTAGAAGTAATTAGTGAGTTATTTGCCCCTCAAGCGAATAATAGCAATTACGTAGCTATTATGAGACAAGTATCTGAACGTAGGGAACAGTTAATTCAAATTAAGAGCGAGTTGGAAGAAGTTTACCAGACTTATAAGAGCGAGTTAGAGTTAGCTAGAAAGGAAAATTCAGTTACTTCTGTAAGCTCTTTGAAAGAAATTGTTCAACTACAGAAAGAAGTATTAGAGAAACTTAGTGCATTGAAGGTTAGAAGAAATAATTTAACTAAAACTGCTTCTTTTGAAAATATAAAAAAGGCATATTTAGAAGCAAAAAATGAGCTAGTTGAAGGATATAAACTAGCTATTGATGATCTATTAAGTAAAACTTTGGAGGCAGTAGAAGAAGAACTATATGACACTTCTCTATTTGTAGATTTAATAATGCATGAAGTTGATGAGAAAGTTAAAGAATTTCTTGCTTCTGATAAACTCGTAAATTTACCTGCTTTAGAAGCGCAGCTGGGAGAAGATTTATTAAAGCGCAGAGCGAAAGTAAACAATAAACGATATGAACTACAAGAGCAATCAATACAAAAGCAGTATCAAGAGGTAAACCAATATGCATCGCAATTAAAAGAGTTAGCCGCACAAGTTAGGCAATTTCCTGAAAGCCTACAAGATGAAACAGTGAAAGAAGCAAGGCTACTTGTAAAAGAATTGTCTAAAATTAATTCTCTAATACAAGACGGTTACCGATTTTATCAAAAATATAAGCAACAACAAATTAGTACTGAAGATAAAGTTTTAGAGCAGAAAAAAGTTTTGGATAGGTTTAAACCAGCATTAAAGAAACTATCAGAAACTGATAATATATCTAATAAACTTAGTGATTTAACCGAAAAACTTAAAGAATTACACAGTCAAGCAGCTAAGCAGCAACAAGAGAAAATTGTTGCTTTAGAAGATACTTTAATGTCTAACTCTCCAGATATGCACACACCTAAAGATAGCACCAGTAGGCAAAACGCACCTTTAACCAGCCTTACTGCTGAGGCTTTTTTATTACAAAGTGCTATATCAAAACAGCAATTCGAAGAAAATAATAAAGCAATAGCAGATAAATACAGGGAAATTTCTCAAGCTCTGGATAAAAGTAAGCAAGATTTAGAGGTTAATCTTGGTCGGTTTCCGGATTATTCGAAAGAACCTAGCGTGCGTGCAGCTCGTTCACATGTAAATTTACTATCCTTAGCAAGAAGAGACCTCGATGCTATTTTTAAGTCTCGACCTACATGGTCTATAAACAGCTCTACTCTTAAACATGATGAGATAGTCAATCAACAGCAAGAAATTTTATCGAAACAAGATGAAATTTTGACTGAATTTAAAGCTATAAATGAAAGGCAAGATAGTAAGTATAGCCTCGAGCTTACAGCGTTATACGACAAGGAGAAAGAAGAAAAAGAAACTTTAGTTGCACAATTTAATAATGAGGTTAGTCAAGCTGAAAGCCTTTTAGAATTGTATGAGGGTGAGAAAAAAGAAAACTTTCAATCAACCCTAGATGGACTTCAAGTAGCCGTTAAAGAATTACAATCGAAGAGAATGCACATAAATAGCTTTACAAAAGGCATGGCTTCCACACTAGAAGATGTAAAATTTCTGTTTAAGCAGATCAAATGGGCAATAGAAGACTCTAAAAAGGCTGAGCTAGAGCAAATTCAACAGAGCATACTGAAAGTCCAGGCAGCTCAAGAGGAGGCATATGCGGATTTAGATAGGCTGCAGGACAACAAGTATTTAAAAGACTCATTAGACGAAATTAATACCTCTACAAGTGAGCTTGGGCGCGCTATTTCTACATTCAAACAGAAAAGTTCAGTGGAAGACCTTTCTGAGGCACTGAGTGATATAAACCTTAAAATAACTGCAGTTAATACTGCTCTAGAAAATGAACAGAAAGTTAGGGATAAGTTTTTAAGTAAAGAACACAAAGCTTGTGTTAAAATTTTAAAAGTTATTGAACAAGAATATAGTCGAATTTTAAATAAACGTTATCTTAAGAGCTCTGGTGAAGAGGCGGCAACAATAGGGCCCATGATGACCTTATTTGTAGATGCTAATAAAGACAAAAAGTCTTCAGAGCATTTACGAGATAATCAATATGAAGCACAGCGTAGCGCGATTGATCCCCGTCTGTCTAAGTTAGCAAAGATATATAGTGAATTTTCAGCTATAAATGATAGTTATTTTGAAAATCATTCAGAAAATGCCACTCAAACATATAGAGAAGCATTAAATAATACAATTCAATCGCTACAACGCAATGAATTGCATGATATCTCTGAAAATAAGCGCCCTTGGTATGCTAAGCTCATACGAGCAATAACTAGTGTATTTAAAAGTAACGTAGAAGCACCTGCACCTGCCAATAATGGGGCGCACGTTTCCTCAAATCGCTATGCGTTCAGCACAACATTAGGGGCATGTAAAACAGAAGAGCGTTTAGTCGATCAATTTAATGATGCGAATAAAATGCTAAATGATGAAGAGTTACCGCCCGCCCCTGCGTTTTAGTAGTAAACGAGATTTGGGCTAAATGAAGTACAACTAACAAACAATCTGTAGGCTGAGCGATGTTTAGTTCAGCCTACCTTGATAAATCTGCTTACCTTATTAATTTAAACATTCAGTTATAGATTTTAATAGATGCGTACCCCTTGTTTCATTTTTGCTCAATTTACTATGCTATAGTATCTATTAAAGAATTATTTTAATCCCTTTTTAATTAAGTTATTGAAAATAAAATTAATTTTATACTAGGGTCAATAATCATGGAAGATATGTCTATTACTTGCCTAAAATTAAGACTAAATGAAGAGCAAATCCTTATTGATTTAAATCAAGTTGAAGTGGTTTTAGCAATTCCAGAATTAGATAACCTACCTAATGAAGATGAGGCTATTGCGGGTTTACTCAATTTTCACACGCAATTTATTCCCGTTTATCATCTGGCAAGCCTTATTGATGAACCAAAACCGGTTTATGATTTAAATACGCCAATCATTATTTGTTCCTTAAAAGGAGGACTAATAGGGATGTTGGTCTCTGAGGTAATAGAAGTATGTTTTATCTCAATAGATAATATTCAAAAATCTACATTATCCTCGCCTTGCTCTTATGTAGCTGGCATATTAAAAGACAAGAAAGCGTCTGCTTGGTTTCTTGATGTAGAAGAATTAATGCATTTTCACCAACTTAAACTTAAACGCCGCCATGAACCCGTTTCTTCTTAAGCTTGAAAAATGGGCTAAAGAACATTATGGCCTTTGTATTCACAACCATACCTTAGAGCCCGTCCAGCATAAACTAAAGCATTTATTAACTATAAGAAATTTAGATGAAAAAACGTTTTTTGAACAATTAAGCTCAGGCCAATCAGAATTAACTCAAATTGTAATTGATATTTTAACGGTACCAGAAAGCTATTTTTTTCGAGATTCTGTACTTTTTGCTTTTTTAAAAAATCATTATTTACCCAATCTAATTCTTAAAAAAAGACTTAATCACCATTTAAATATAACTATTTGGAGTGCAGGCTGTGCACGAGGGGAAGAAATTTACTCCATTGCCATTCTTTTAGTAGAGCTTTTGCCTGATTTAAAGCACTGGACTCTTAATTTGCTTGGCACAGATATCAATAAAAATATACTTAATGACGCAACAAAAGCTACCTATACAAAAACAAACTTACGCGCAACTGAAACGAAGCTTAAAGATACCTATTTTACAACGCATCACAATATGTATTCCTTAATTCCAACCATTCGCGACTTAGTTCAATTTAAATATCATAATCTAGCCAATCCGCAAAAAATGACGCGTCAATTTGATTTAATTATTTGTCGCAATGTTTTTATTTATTTAACGCCTGAAGTAATTAATAGCTCACTTAGGTATTTTTATGACAGCTTAATGGAAGATGGAATTTTGTTTTTAGGCCATTCAGAATACCCGCACCAATATTCATCAAAATTGGCTATTTGCTTAGAAAATGATGTTTGTTTTCTTAAAAAACAGGGAGAAATTAAAAATTTATCCCTGCCAGTAATCAAGCAGGAAGAAAAAAAGGAATTGGAATTAACTAGTCACTCGTTGCTAGCAACGATTGAATCTCATTTGCAAAAGAGGGACTATACTCAAGCCTTAGAAGAAATTAATCTGTACCTTATAAACTGGCCTAAAACAGGTCTTTTATTAAGATATAAAGGAGAATGCTTATTACAACGGAATGAACTATCCGCTGCCCACTTGTGTTTAATAGAATCCCTTAAATTTGATCCTCTTAATCCGGTTAGTTTCTTCTTTAAAGGCTTAATCGAACTTGAGACAAAAGACGCAAGGGCTGCAATGATTTCGTTAAAAAAGGCGTTATATATAAAAAATAATTTTCCCGAAGCAGCTTATTATCTTGGCTTAATTTATTTACAAGAGGAGGATAAAGGGGAGGGGACTAAGTGGCTTAGGAAAGCCTTGCAATTTGCCGAAAAATTAAATGAGGGCTCCATTTTATATACTTTAGATACGCGAGAAAATTTTATCAATGCTATTTGCTCGAGTATCTCCTATTATGAGAGATGAGGCTATGAAGGATCAATTATTAATAAGTGAAAAAGCCAAAGCCATTTTAGCAAGTCGAAAAGCAATTATTGCTGAGAAAAAACTGGATTTTACCTATCAAGAAGAGAGCTCTATTTTACTTTTTAAAATAGATAGTCTGCAAAAATATGCCCTTCCTTATCAACAAATTGAACGTGTCATACCTTTTCAACAAGTCACTTACGTGCCTGGGGCTGCTCCAATTTTTCTAGGGATAATTTATTATAATACTGAAGTATGGCCTGTAATTAGTTGCGCGCGACTTTTTCAAATACAAAATGAAGAGTCTATTTCATCGTTTATCTTATGTAAAAAAGGCATGCAGCAGCTTGCCTTATCAGTACATGAAGTTTTAGATCAAATGACTATGCAAAATTCCGAGGAACTCACTCATTTTGCCAATGAACAAGTGATGGATGGAAATACTTATATTCGTGGAATTTACCGAACTGACATAGCAATAATTGATATAGAAGCTATATTTAATGTAGTGAAAAAATTCAGTGTAATCTGATGTAGACAGGGAAATTAATTGCTTAGCTAGAATCTGTATGATTTTTTAGTATTTTATTGGAGAACGTTTCAGCAAACTCATGAATGGAAGCAATCATGTTGGAAAGTCAGAAAGAAAAATATAAGAGTGGCCCATTTAAACTAAGTATCGTGCTTGCAATTTTTTTAGTGATTAGTTTTATTATTCGTTGTATTACCTTTCAGTTTGACTACCTGTTACTAAAGTCTACTAATTTGGTCATTTTATCATTATCTATTTTTATGACTTTATTGCTCATTTATTCCTTATATAGGCTTAGACGGTCTGATGAGGACTTGTTTGATGAATTAAATGCTAAACTAGATGCTATTTCAAGATCGCAAGCCATCATTGAGCTCAACATGGACGGCACCATTATTACGGCGAATGAAAAATTCTTAAAAACCTTAGGGTACACCTTAGATGAAATTAAAGGCAAACATCACAAAATTTTTATTGATGAAAAATATATCAATTCTGAAGAGTATCAAGTTTTTTGGGCAAAATTAAACCGAGGCGAAAATATTCAAGCAGAATTTAAACGAATTGGCAAAAATAATAAAGAAGTATGGCTATTATCGTCATATAGCCCAATTTTTAACCGTCAAGGCAAACCAATAAAAGTCATTAAAGTGGCCACTGACATTACAGAACAAAAAAAGCAACGTATCGATTTGGAAAACGTGTCTAGGAAACTTAGAGAAATCGGTATAAAAATCATGGAAGAAAGCAGTGAAATTTCTGTAGGTGTACAACAACTTGAATCTACCGTTTCCGAGCAAGTGACTAGTGCTTCACAGCAAGCGGCAGCCGTCACGCAAATCAGTACAACTATCGAACAGATAAAAGCCACAACCAGCCAAACGAAGGAAAAAGCTAAGCAATTAGGCGAATCTGCCAACACCACGACCACAGTGAGCGAGAAAGGTCGGCAAGCCATTAAGGTCATGACCACGTTTATTGAAACACTACAAAATAAAATGCAGCAAATTTCAGCAACAATTTTAAGTTTGAATGACAAAACACAGCAGATCAGTGAAATTACCGAAGCCGTAGCAGACATTGCCAAGCAATCTAAAATGTTAGCCTTAAATGCATCTATAGAAGCAGCAAAAGCTGGAGAATCAGGTAAAGGTTTTGCAGTAGTTGCTGGCGAAGTTAAGGATTTAGCAGAGCGCTCACAACAATCTACGGAGCGTGTTCAAAAGATTCTACAAGATATTCGCCAAACTGCCGAACATGCGGTTATGGTAACTGAAGCAGGAAACAAAAGTGTGGAGGAAAATTCTAAACAGGTTAAGCTAACTGATGAAATAATCAATTCTTTGGGCAACGTCATTGAAGAAACATCAATAGCATCTATGCAAATTGTTTCAGCCGTTCGTGAAGAAGCGATTGCTATTGAGCAAGTAGATGTCAGCATTAAAGAGATCAATAAAGTAACCAATCTATTTAGTTCTGCTACAGAGCAAACTAAAAATTCAACGATTAACTTAAGCAAAATTGCTGATTCATTAAAAACAACCGCAAGTCAATATGGGCTTAAAGAGTGGCAATAAGTAAAAGATAATGTATGGATGAAAAACTTCAAAAAATTCTATTAGAGACTTTTAAGGTTCAATTACAAGAGATTCATCAATCCCTTATAAACGCCTTGCTTTCGATTGAAAAAATCAATAAAGAGGGTGCATTAAAAGCCACGTTAAAAGAATTATTTCGCTATTCTCATAATATTAAAGGAGCTGCAGCTTCGGCATCTATTCCTGCTATTGCAACGATAGCTCATGGGTTAGAGGATTTATTTCAAGAATGGCGAGAAAAAAATCATTTCCCTGTGCGAGATGAAATTGATGCCTGTCTGCAAGTCTCTGATAATCTGTTATTGGCTTTGAATCAATTTGATAAAGGGGAAACCATTGATACAGATCATTTTCTAGCGCCCCTTAAAGGAGAAAAAGAGAGTGCATCTTTTGAAAATGCCAAATTCGATGATTTTATAAAAATTCCTCTTCATCGCATTGAAAGGGCCAATGCCAAAGCCAATGAGTTTATCATCTATCGTCTGAAATTGATGAATTGGTTTAAGACTTTAGAATTTTGCCTTAAAGAGATGAATAATTCACTGGAATTTAAATCCTTATCGTTATTGCCTGCTATTAAAACGTTAAATAATATGTCTGCAGAAAGTGGACAATTTCTAGGTGAATTTTCACGAGCGATACAGTGTTTACAAGAAGAAGTGAAAACGATGCGAATGATTCCTGCCTCAATGCTATTAACCCCCTTAAGTAGAACTGTTCGTGATATCTCAACAAAATTAAATAAATCAGTTGAATTTGAAGTCTATGGTGGCAATATTGAATTAGACAAAGCTATCTTAGATGCCGTTAGAGACTCATTACAACATTTAATAAGAAATGCCATTGATCATGGCATTGAAGACGATCGTGAGCGTAAAAAAGCAAATAAACCAATTCCTGCAAAATTGCGTATGGAAGTATCGCAAAGTTCAGGAAAAATCATTTTAAAAATCATTGATGACGGCAAAGGGATAAATATTTCGCAAGTGAAGCAACATGCGATAGACACGGGATTATATTCGGAAAATGAGTTATTACATGCAAGCGATGAGCAAATCTTAGATTGTATTTTTGCGTCTGGCTTTTCGCTACATAAAGGGGTAACTGAAATTTCTGGGCGGGGTGTGGGCCTTGATGCCGTTAAAAATGATTTACAGAAATTAAAAGCAAGTATTGAAGTTAAGACGGTTGAACGTCAAGGTACTTGTTTTACTCTCACGCTGCCACTAACGTTGGCTACAACACGAGGTGTATTTTTCAAACTAAGCGAACAAACGTTTATGCTCCCTAGTTTATCTCTAAAAGCACTTTATGACATAAAAGTTAAAGACTTAAAGTGGGTTAATAATCAGTTGACTTATGTCGTTAACCATACACCTGTTCCTGTAGTGAGCTTAAATTATCTTTTAACTCGTGCAGAAGAAGCGTTAGATAGTGAACAAGATTATTGCGGCTTATATATTGATTACCCTGGAGTTGATCTTATTTTATGGGTTAATTCTATCGTCAGTGAGCATGAGTGTGTCATTAAGCCGCTTCCATCGCCTTTCTCCCAATTGCCACAATACATTGGGACAACATTAACGGGCGATAGTACCCTGGTTTTAGCCTTAGAACCCCACAAAATTATCGAGATGGCTTTATCCGAAGGCCTTCACAAAGAAAAACTATATCAAATCCAAGAATCCAAAGAAGGCTCTCGCAAAAAAGTGCTCATTGTAGATGACTCTTTTACTACCCGTAGCCTCTGTGCAAATTCATTAGAAGCTGCTGGATTTAGTACCATGACTGCTGTCGATGGCAAAAAAGCGTGGGAACTATTACAAAAACATTCTTTTGACTGTGTGATTACTGATCTAGTTATGCCAAATCTTGATGGGTTTGAACTCACTAGATTAATCAAAAAAAATAAAAAACTCGCGCAAATTCCCGTTATTATTATTTCATTGTTAAATTCTACGGAAGATAAGGAACGTGGCTTGGACGCAGGAGCCAATGCATTTTTTGCCAAAAATGAGTTTGATACCCATTCATTGATTGAAACAATGAGCTTATTACTATGAATAAACCTATTAAAGTACTCATTGCCGATGATTCAAAAGTCTCTACCCAACTTCTTGCCGCCATACTTGAAGAGGCAAGCGATATACAAGTGATTGCAACAGCTAGAGATGGAATTGAGGCTATTCAACTTACCAAGCAACTTAAGCCTGATCTAATCACCATGGATATATTTATGCCAAATATGGATGGGATTGATGCTACCAGAACAATTATGGCAGAATGTCCTACCCCTATTATCATAATAAGCTCGCAATATAATAAAACGATGGCTGAAAATAGCTTTAATGCATTAGAAGCCGGCGCTTTATCCATCATTGAAAAACCTAAAGGTCCTGCTGCAAACGATTTTGCAGAAGCCAAAAAATTCATTCTCCATTCAATACGTGCTTTGGCCGGTGTACCTGTAGTAACTCGAAAACGAACTAAACCCTTAGACTCATCTCCTCCAGAACCTAACATTGAACAAAATTTTAAAATTCTAGCTTTAGGCTCATCAACAGGAGGTCCTGCAGCCCTAAGTTGTATATTGCAAGGTTTATCAAGTGATTTTAATCTCCCTATTGTTATAACTCAGCATATTACTAAAGGGTTTTTGGAAGGATTAATCAGCTGGTTACAACATCAAACGCCACTAAAATTAGAAATTGCTAAACACCGTCAACTACTTAAACCTGGGCATGTCTATTTTGCCCCGGATGATTTTCATCTTACTGTTGCAAGAGGTTTAGTAGAGCCAATTGCTATACTAGAAGATAGTATGCCAATTAACCATTTCAAGCCTTCTGCCAATGTATTATTTACATCCATTGCAGAAAGTTATCCCAATAAAGCCATAGGCGGTATTTTGACCGGTATGGGTCGGGATGGGGCAGAAGGCTTACTTTTAATGAAGAAATCTGGCTGCTATACTTTTGCCCAATCGAAATCTACTTCTGTCGTATTCGGTATGCCGGGTGCCGCTGTGGAAATGCAAGCGATTAATAAAATCATTGATCTTGAGCAAATTTCCAAATTTTTAGCTAAAATTTGTAAATAATGGAGGAGAAATGAAAATTTTAATCATGGATGACAGTGCTACAGCGCGTGCTTTATTTAAGGCCTGTTTTCGCAATAAACCAGATTATGAAATCATTGAAGTAAAGCATATAGATGAAGCGCTGGAAAAGGCCAAAATGAATCAGCCGGATTTAATTGTTCTAGATTATAACATGCCAGAGCTTACTGGGAGCGAAGCTGCCCAAATAATGAAAAAAAATGGTGTAAAAGGGCAATTTGTTCTCTTAACAGCTAATACGCAGCAATCAGTTGTTGATGAAGCAAAAGCTTTAGGGTTTTTAGATGTTATTGAAAAGCCTGTTTCTTTAGAAAGTATTGATTCATTATTAGCAAGGTTAAAATGATTCTAACAGCAAGTCAGGAAGATGCGCTTAAAGAGATAGGGAATATTGGCGTAAGTAAAGCAGCCAAACAACTTTCTTTATTACTGCAATCACCGATTAAAATTTCAATTCCTCAAATCTCTTTTGTAAAATTACAAGAAATTGGTGATTTTGGACAAAAAGATGAAACCTTTTCTTTCGTTTACCAGCTGCTTTCAGAGGATTTACAAGGCTACGTTGCTTTAGCATTAAAACGTGAACAAACAAACCTGTTAACGATGTCAGTGTTAGGCAAAATTCCTCAACTTACTCAAGAAGAAGCACGGGCATGTGAGCAAGAAGCGCTTTTAGAAATTGGCAATATTATTATTAGTTCATGTATTACCACGATAGTAGACTTAATGGCAAAAAAAGTGGGCGTAACGCTACCCCATTATGATGAAAATAATATCGTCACGTTATTGAAGCATTTATCTGCTTCGTTTCCTAATCCATTAGAGAAAGTACTTATTGTATCTACCATTTTAGATATGCAAAAAGATACGATCTCAGGAAATTTATTTTTAATATTAACCAATGATTCTACTCAAACCATATTAATGGCAATTAAAGAATTGATTAATGAAAATGATTAACCAAGCTGTTTTTGAAAAAATTTATAATAGCCTACCTTTTGGCCTTATGATTGTAGATAAAGCTTCTACAATCAAATCTTGGAATAAGTGGCTAGTTAATAACACTCAGATTACTGAGGAGCAAGCTATTGGAAAAACTTTAAAAGCCATGTTTGGTGAGAATTATTTTAGTTCTCGTTTTAATTGGGCTTTAGAGCAAGTGCTTAATTACAGTCACCCACAAATTTTATCCTCCACGCTCAATGAATACCTTTTTCCAGTGCCAATAGTTAAAGGCCCTTTCGGAGAATTAGATAAAATGCAGCAGGAAATTCATATTTTACCCATTTATGATGATGACAACCTGGCATTAATAATAATTAAAGATGTCACTCAAAGAGTTCACCTAAAAAATACGCTTATGACCATCGCTGCAAAATTTGAACAAAGCAGTTTCGTGGACATACTGACAGGCTGTTATAATAGACGTTTTCTTTATAAATACTTAGATGCAGAATTAAGTAATGCGACGCGGCATGGTTATAATATCTGTTGCTTCATGTTTGACATCGACTTTTTCAAAAAAATTAACGACGAATTTGGGCATGACGCAGGTGATGAAGTATTAATATCTTTTGCTAGTATAGTCCGTTCTCTTCTACGCCCTAGTGATTATTTCTTTCGTTATGGAGGTGAAGAATTCATCGCTATAAGTTCACGAATTAGTATTCAAGATGCATTAAATATGGCCCAACGTATACTCAAAGAACTTCGGCAGGCCAAAAAACATGGCAGGGTTGAAAAACAATTAACATGCAGTTGCGGCATGTCTTACTGGACAACCGCCGCGCCCACCATTTCTAGTGAAGAATTATTAAGTTTAGCTGATATAGAATTGTACAAAGCCAAATCCCAAGGAAGGAACTGTATTAGTATAGATAATAAAAATGTTTTTGGATAGTTGACTAGTTTCACGATTATAGAGCAAACTCTAGCATCAATCGCGTTACCCTACCTGTCGATCATATTTTTCGTATGTAAATAGTAGGGCAGGTGGGCTGCGCTTACGGTTGCAGGTTTGGCTTTGGCTCGTCAATTTTGCTGTCTACACTTCTTGATCGTAAGAAGTCTTTTATTTTTTGTCTCGGCTCTTGTAGAGATTTTTCTGCTAATTGCTTTAACTTTTTAGTGTCTTGTGCTGGTAGTAAGGAATACACTAAAGCAGCTTTATCCGTTGTCTGATAATAATCGTTATCAGAAGAAATTTTACTAGCTACCTTAATAAAGCCTAATGATTTTAATAATCCTAAATCTTTTTGCACCCTAGCATTGTGAAAATTATGAGGCCCATTACCATTAATATTTTTAGGTTTATAGCCATCAAAATAGCGAGAAAGAAAATAAGTGGTTTTGCAAATGTCTTTAAAATTTGCTTCTGAAACTCCAGGTGAATCAAAACAAATTTTCAGTAAAATTTTAGCACTATCACTTAATTTATTGTAGCGTTCTAGTATATCTTTTTGCTCTTGAGTTCTTATAACATTTTGCCCTGGGAAGAAAGTACAATGACTTTTGCCTTGGTTTTTTTGTCTTTTTTCAGAAGAAAAATTTGCGCTAGCTCTTCTGGCCTCTTCATTTACACTTTCAGAGGGATTGTCATTAAACTCTGCTGACGTGTTTGTTGTTTTTGCCTTTTTGTGAGGATGAGATGTACTTTCTGGTATTAAATTATCATTATCTTCTGCCGTATAATTAGGCACACTCAGGCGCCTTTCTTTAAATAGATTTATACAGTTTTCTCGGGTAGTTGGATTAAGTAAAGCTTGACGTGCTTCATTTATTAAATTAAATCCAGCAGTATATAATTCTTTTTCTAATGATATATGCTTTTTGTCAGGATGATAATTTAGGGCAAATCTTCGATACGCTTGTTGAATCAATTCATCAGTTACAGGAAGATTAACATCCAGCCCTAGTATCTTAAAATAGTGCGGGTATTCATTTCTTTGTTCATAATTAAAGGTTTCATTAATTATTGCTTGTTTATGTTGTTGAATGAGCTCGTCAGAGCTAAGATACTTATAGGCTTTGGTATATTGTTCAATTTCTTTGTTTAATATATCAATGTGCGCGTCAATTTTAGCACCTTCTGCTAGCATATCCAGCGGGTCTTTTAACGCTAAGCCTTCTCCTAACCTAGATAATTGCAGTTGATTTTTTTTGCTTCTAATTGTGCAATTACAGTATTAAATTTATCCTGTACTGCATCAAGCGTTACATCATAAGAAGTCAAACCAAGTTCAGCAAATGCATTATATACCATAATATAATTTGTGATATCAGTTTATTCAAATTGAATATAATTTTATCATATTATTGTTATTGAGTGAATATTAATAAGGGCTTCGATGGCTGCTATATTAGGATAAATACATTTAAAGTTTAGTAATATCAAGGTGATATTTAATAAATATAAGTTAGGCTAAACAAAGTGCAGTCCAACAAACAATCCTTGGGCAGCGTGTTGCTTAGCCCAAGCCTCGGTAAATAGGTATTAAGTACCCTCTAATTGGCAAAGAATTATTAACGCTGACATTCTTGACATGCCCTTGATTCAATTGAAGAATAGCTCAGTTAATTTGGTTACCTTTCAAATCTACTTACAAACGTCTACTTAAGATGGTGCTTATTTACTTAGGATGGTATTTATGCCAAAAAATATTAATGTGCTTACATCATTGCGTTTTTTTGCAGCGCTTGCTGTTATTTTCGAACATACTAGACACTTTTTTACCTTTACAGATCCACTAAAGACTGACATTCCTATGGCAATTAGTGTAACTTTCTTTTTTGTACTTTCAGGCTTTATCTTGACGTATGTTTACCAAGACATAGAAAAAAGCGGAAAGAAATTTGATTTTTACGCGGCTCGTATTGCTAGAGCTTGGCCTTTACATATTGCCACTTTACTACTCGCTTTCTTTTTATTGCCGCTTGATAAGACGCTCTTTCACCAACCACATTATATTGCTACGACGCTATTAAATGCATCACTTTTACATGCCTGGGTTCCTTATTCTACGGTATTTTTTTCTTATAATTCTGTATCTTGGGCAATGTCAGTTGAGTTATTTTTCTATATTATATTTCCTTTTTTAGGTGCAAACTGGTCAAGAAAATGGCTTTTAAAATCTAGTTTAATGCTTCTATTCTTAATACTTTACCTTTGCTTTATGACTTACGTATACATTCATAACCGTAATATTGATCTAACGGGAATAACAAGCGTGATTCCTTTTAGCCGTTTAGGTGAATTTGTAGGTGGTATGATAGCAGCACAGATATTTATTAATTTAAATAAAAAACATATTTCAGGGGGGATTATTCTTTGGAGTATTATTGAGTTAATTACTGTAATAATTGCTTATTATTATGCAGCAAATATTGTAAATTTTTCTGCTTGGGTTGCAAAACATACTATTAGTGAAGTCTTGGTCATGTATACGGTTACCTCAGGGACTGCACCTATGTTTATGGCTTTGATGATGGTATTTGCGTTTCAGAAAGGCATTATTACAAAGATATTATCTAAGGATTTATTTGTTTTTCTAGGAGAATTAAGCTTTGCTTTGTATTTAACTCATAATATTTTAATATTATTTCTTGTTGAACATAAGGCTAATTTAGCATTGTTCTCTGATCCTATACTTTTCTTATTTTATTCGATTGCTTTATTTTTAGTGTCTTACGTGCTTTGGGAATATGTACAAAAACCTACACGTAAAATTATTTATGTTTATTTGCAGACTCGAGTTAAAGAAAATTTAACCGCACTATTTAAGAAAAGATATAAAAATATACCAGAGCCTAACTTCTAAAGTATTGCTTTATGGAAAGAAACTTATTTAAATTAATTTTCTTTCCTAAGTATCATTTTTTTCTATCTAATTTGTTTTAAAATTCAAATGATTAAAATATAATTAGGCAAAATTCCAGCTTTTAAATAAAACCGGCTGGAGCAATCTAAGTTGTTCTAAGAATTATTTTGAAAGGATATCCTGCAAGCGTATTTTTTCATATTTGTCCCCAAGATCAGAGTTAAGGTAAATTAATCATTATGAAAGAGCCTATTGATTCAAGCTTATCTAGAGGTTTTCTAAATACACTAATGTCTGCGGCTTTTTCGGAAGATATTACCCTGAAAGCTTACGAAAATACGGACCATTCTTTTCTGCTAGCGAGAACATTAAGGGCAGGTACCTTAAATGGTGTGGAAACTGAATTGGCCTATTTTGAAAATGCACCTGGTTATATTTTTATTAATCCTACAACCTTAATCAGCAAAAAAATTCCTTCTAAAACTATCGCGCAATTGCCTGGAAATGATTGGTCAGATCATCCTACTCTTTTAGTCTCTGTACAAACACAAAAAAAAGCCACGATTGCTCCTCATGGCCTTTTCTCAGTTAATAGTTTCTCTTCGACAGATGCGCTATCTCTGCTGACGCGATTGGTTCGTCTGGAGGGTCAAACTAGTAAAAAATTATCGTTTGCAAAAAAAATGGCAGACTTAGCGACTTTTCTGCAGGTAAACTGGGAAAATACCATCTCTTCTGTAGAAAAAGAAGTTAGCGTAAAAGCAGGGAAGACGTTAGTGTCTCCTGCAATAAAGGATCTGAGAAAAAAATTTTATAAACCTTACAATTTATATTTTCATAATAAGCCAGATTATAGTTCTCTCCTTTTTTCTTTTGATGAGTTTATTGCGCAGTTAGACCGCTCTAACCAATTGGAAAATCCGACGCTAAATATTTCTTTAAGCCCGCATCCATTGGCTAGAATAATGGAGCAACATTTGCAGCAAAGAGGTATGCCTAGCAAAACAGTCTTTAATAAAATGCTACTTAATGAACTGCAAACAGAATTGCAAAATGATTTATCATATCCTACAAAAGAAAAGAAAAAACAAGCTGAAATTAATAGGATTAATAAATTAAAAGGGCTCTTTTTTTGCGCTGAAGGCAGTCTTTCAAAAAGTTCACGTCAAGTAATTAACTATGAAGAATTCGGTGGAAAATCCATTTATGAGCGCTATTGTGATTATTTTGATACAGGCGCTAGGCATAATGAACTTGCAAGTCGCGTATATCCTTGGGAAATTACGGGGATGGAATGGGGAAGTAGTGATGCGTGTAGAATTAATGCCGTTGCCAATACCATTATTATTACGGAGCGGAAAAAAAGTCTTTTGCAGGAATTAGACGAACAAGGTGTCAAGCATCCATTATTTATTGATTTTATGTTAAATAAATTATCAATAGAGAATCCTACATTAGATTATAACGAGCTAAACAATTTATATCAGCAGAGACAAAAAGAAAATCTCGACTATTTAGCTGAAATATTAACAGAAATAAAATTGCAATGCCTCAATCCTGTTTGCATTTATGAGTATTCACCCACTAAAAAAGAACTGACAAATATTACCGCCTTGGTTGCTAAACCACAGCAAGCTCTTCTTCCTGTTAAACGCAATAGTATTTGGAAAGAAGTTAATCGACAGGCTGAATCGAATAACGTAGAAAAATTTAGAAAAATATATCAAGCTGGAATCAGTGCTTATAGTGAATGGTTAAAATGTACCACAGTTATACCTCCTTTAAGTGGTATAAAAAAATTAAATGTGAGAATAAAAAATTTAAAGCTTACTCAATGGGCAAAATTTTGGGAAAGAGATTGTCTGGATAAAAACTTTAAAGAACTTTTGCAATATTTAAGTGACAACGTTATTAATCAACCTTATCTGGACGAAAAGCGAGAAATAACGGATACCAATGGTTTTATTGTCTACCGGCCAAACCATGATGTAACTCACTCTTCACGAAAATTATCCTATAAAGACTATATCATTAGAGCCCTATTAGGCTCTACCCTCGAATGTTATCAAAAAAGCTTAAAAGAGCTTACGCCAGAAGAAAATGCTTGCTTGAATTTGCTTATCTTTTTATACCGTTCAGGAAGAACAAATGAGCTAGGATCAGCCGTAGATGCTTCGAATGCAGAGCGTTCTGCTAACCTATTTGCAATGGTTACATTGCAATTGGGTTTTAATGCCGAGTTAGTAGCAAGTATGAAGATGTGTTTTAGCTATCTGTCAATAGGCACCTCAATAGATAGTTATTTTAGCGAAGGTTATACTGGTGATGCAAATGTAAAAAAATACAAAGCATTTTTAGTGTATAGAATAGCTAATATTAGCCATGACCTAGATTTAGTTAGGTGCAATAGTTGGCGATATTTTTTTGAAACTGAGGATGTTTATCTTAAAGCAAAAAGCTTAGATCCTAGCATAAAGAATTTTCAATTTGATATTATCAAACAGATGAAAATATTCTTTCCAAATGATAGGGAAGCGCAAGCGATTACCAATAAATTATTAATACTTGCAAAAAAATCTTGCGAAGCATCAGGAACACCTGTTTTTTATGAAGGATTTTCTTCATCGGAGAAAGTATCTGATTATAATGAGCCGATTAAAGACCCAATACTTATTAATTTATTTAAAGACAAGTTTGATCCAAAATTACCTTTAATAGATATTAAAAGTTACTGGACTGAAAATGTAGCCCAGTGTCTTGATGCTTTACATGAAGTAGCAGAGAATTTAGAGGGTGAAAGGAATTATTCTTATGCCAGTAATTTCTCAATGTAGGGATCTCAGTTTTGGTATCCATATTAAATTGTATAGATGCCATAGCTGGTTTAATTAGTTAAAGCCCATTAGACTTCAAATCAAGCACTCAAAAGTGCATTGTTGGTGACTTATAATCGTCAAAAACCACAACGGTCGTGCTTGCTATACATTCTTTATGATGGCTTTGGTCAATGTACCCAAACTCGGCTACGTTTAAAGTATAGCTATGTCCAAGAGAGCCACATCCTAATGTGAAGAGGTATTTTTCAAAGAATTTATGTGCTATCTCATTGCTATGATGCGGTCTTGCGGCAATAGGGTATGGTATAGCCTGTGTTTGAACGTGGTTAATTATAGCTTTTAATAGTTCTTTGCCAATACTTTTATGGAGTACTTTATCTTCTGCTTGGTAACATCGAGACAGCATAGATGATGCTGAGATTATCATCTCTTTTATTTCATAAAATGTCCCACTCATGCCAAAGAAGGTATTAGAATAGCCGCCATAAGTGCGCAGACCACCGCCTAAAGCCATACCCTGTATATTCTCATTATCATCCTCGGCAATAAAAAGAGCGAAGCCATTTTTTTCCAAATTACTGCCAGTTTGTTCAGTGATATTTTTTTCTAAAAAATTTATCATGTCAACAATAGATTCACGCCAGTGGTAGCGTAAGTCAGAGTTATGCATTATAGAATAATTTTTATCAAAAAATTCTTTATAGGTGTTTTCCCAGCCACGCACAATAGCTAGTATTTTTTGCTTTTCAACTTTAAATTGCGCGTAGCTTAATTTTCTTACCTTCATATGATGGGCATCCTTTTGTATGAGTTGAGGTTGTGTATAGTAACAGCTAAGGTTTAGGAAATTAATAAAGAAGTGCTAGCAAGTAGCCCGAGTGAACGAAGTGAAACCTGGGTTCCGGCCCTATGGGCCTGCACCCAGGCTACATTATATTTTTAAACGGCGTTTAAATTTTGAGGATTATATTTCTCTTCACTTTCATCACTAGAATCAGTTTCTGGTGCTGAAGTGGCAAACAAACCATTTCTATTCTGGCTATATGAAATGATACTCGTATTTTTTTTGGCAGTGTCTACATTGCTGTGGTTTACGTGTTTTACTTTACCAAGAAATATATCACGTAAGTTAGGGTATTTTTCCTGATATTTTGTTTCTAAATAATCAGGATAGGTTCCATACTCTTTATAGTATTTATACCAATCATTGAGTTCTTGCTCTTCAAACATGGACGGTTTGGATTGTTCATACTTATTTTTTAGATGCTGATATAAATAAAGAAATGGCTTAGCAATTTCGTTTGCTGCTAAAACGGATATTAAAAATGCATGACTTATTATAGATTGCTCACCAGAAAACAACCCAGTAAATTGTGGCTTTTTTGGATCTTCCATTATTATTCCTTTTTTAATTTATATTGCTACGGTATTCCTTGATTTATTAAAAAATTACAAAAGGCAACACCATGCCCTGCTATCTTCTTCCTTTAAGAAATGCTCATCCTCAATTGTTTCTTTGCTAAATAATAAGTTAAGTTCTTCGGCAAAATCTGCTTTTAATTTTTCCTTTTCTTTTTTAATTGTTTCTTCTAAATTAGCAATAGCTAATACTTTATCCGCAAGTGCTTTAGGTATTTGTATAATTTCTAAATTATTTTCTACTATCTGAGATAAAGAATCAGTTCTATTAGCTCTTGAGGCATTGGCGTGAAAAATAACATCATCGCTGTTATAAATGACTTAATGAGAGGGAATAAAACACTCAGTTATATAATGCCCCCCATCATGAATTGCATCCATTAGATCTTCGTAAATTTTCATTTTATATTTTATAACGTGAACAGGCTCAAATATGTCATGAGCTTGGCTAAGTAAAAGCCATTCTTGTTTTAAGCAAGCTTTTTCTTCGGTTAGTTTAATAATACCAGTGATTTTTTGAGCAAGATTTTTAGAAATTTTGACTTCTGTAAGTGGTACAATTGTTTCTTTATCAACAAGGCTGGCCATTTTATTACGAGGCATATCACTAGCTAAAATATAATGTTCTGAATTCAGGATTGCCTGTCTAGAAGGTATAAAGACTTCAGTAATATAGCGACCTCCCCCGTGAACTGCCTCTATTAGACTTTCATAAATTTTTATTGAATATAGAAAGGCTGGTACGGTATCAGTATTTTTTATAACTAAAAAAAAATTTGGGGAGTATTCTAGCTTTTGCTCCATAACCTCGCTTCCTAATTAAATTATTTAATAAATGCTAAGCATATGTAAAATAATATAATTCTACAATTAGTTACTATTAGTTACTGGTTCATCTTAATCATTGGTCTACTTATATTCCTTGATATTTCCAATTTTAAAATAATGAAAATTTAATTTGATGTGGGCTTGAAGTATGATTACACCTTTCTTTAAGAAATGTATTTGAAAATGAGAGTTATTATGCTGCAATTACGAGTTATATTTTTTGCTTTACTCATCACCATGCATGCCCACAGTCAAAACGCTTACTTACCACCAGTTTTTGAAGATTCCAAGCGAGTAGAAAAAATAAAAGAGCTTTTTCCAAAAATTTTGCAAATATATCAAGGATATGCAGAAGAACATCATATTCCAGGCTTTGCATTTGGCATTATGGTCGATGATAAGCTCATTTATTCTGGTAGTGGTGGCTATAGTGATCTTAGCAAGAAAACACCTGCTTCGCCCAAATCAATGTTTCGTATTGCCTCCATGACGAAAAGCTTTACCGCGATGTCTATTTTAAAGTTGCGCGATGAAGGCAAATTAAGGCTAGATGATCCAGTTGATTGGTATATTCCTGAATTAAAGGATCAAAAGCTAACGCATGATGCGCCTTCTATGACTATCAGGCACTTATTAACTCATTCTGCAGGGTTTCCTAGTGATAATCCATGGGGTGATAGACAGTTAAGTATGACACATAAGGAATTTGTGAGTTTGCTAAAAGGGATTTCTTTAGCTAATACCACCGATTCAGCTTTTGAATATAGTAACTTAGGTTATGCTTTATTGGGCATGATTATTGACAAGGTATCAGGTATGCCTTATCAAGATTATATTGCTACCCATATCTGGCAGCCTTTAAATATGCAGCAAGTGGCTTGGGATTTTGCAAAAGTTCCAGCACCTGAATTGGCGCAAGGTTATCAATGGGCTGATGGAAACTGGACACAAGAACCGATGTTATCTGATGGTGTCTTTGGTGCGATGGGTGGCATGATTACGTCGCTTGAAGCATTTAGTCATTACGTTGCCTTATATCAAAATGCATGGCCACCACGTGATGATGTGGAAACTGGCCCAATTCATAGAAGCTCATTACGTGAAATGCAACAAGCCTGGCGATTTAATCAATTCAATAAGGATTATAAATTTTTAAATGGCGAGCCTTGTCCTATGGTTGAAGCGTATGGTTATGGCTTGCGTTGGCTTTGTGATTGTGAAAAGAAAACCTATATAGGACATAGTGGTGGGTTGCCTGGCTTTGGGAGTAATTGGTTTATTTTGCCTGACTACGGTATTGGCGTGATTCTCTTAACCAATGTCACTTATGCTCAGGCAGCTGATATTAATATGCAAGTGCTCCATACACTGGTCAAAGAGGCAAAACTACAATCTAGAAAGTTGCCAGTATCGCAATTATTAAGCGCGCGCCAAAGTGCTTTAGTTAAATTATTGCCTGATTGGAAAGGTGTTGAAGCCAGTGGCTTATTTGCGGATAATTTTTTCTTAGACTCTTCAATTGCAGCACGCAAAAAAGAGTCAGAAGCCTTGTTTAAGAAAGTAGGTAAGATCGGTCAAATTAACCCCTTTATTGCCGAAAGTGAGCTACGAGGGTATTTCATTATCAATGGGGAGCAGCAGGATATCAAAATACACATTGCTTTATCGCCAACCAATCCAGCACTAATTCAGGAATATCAAATTGAAGCAGTAAAACATCAGACAAGAAAAGGTTAGGGGGCGTTACATAAACTATTAGAAATAACCACAAAAGATAACGCGTAAGCTGTGCCAATAAGCATGCTAGCTAATTGGCAACCTAGCTTACTAGAAGAGATCAATGTCTTGATTTAATTCTTTTTTTGCTACTCGCTGAGCAACTAGCGTGTTAATTTTAGGTGGTAACCCGTTTAAATCTAGCGAATCAAGGAAAAATTGCTGAGCCAGCTTGTCTTCACTCTCGTTTATTAAAAAAAAATCATAAGTTAATCCTGTTTGATCGACTAATACATAGGCAAATTTACTTTTTATTTTATGCGGTATTTTTTTTATAGCTAAATTAGGTTTAAGAACAGGTTCTCGTGGTATGTATTTTTTCATTCTAAAAACATAGGTAAGATACTTATCGAGTTGCGAATCATTAATGATGAGCCCGCGCTCTTGTATAAGTTCTTGCAAATTTGCATAACTTAATCCATAAGTTTTATACCAAAAGTATAACAAGGGGCTTATATATCTTAAGATTCGTTTATTCGTTTGATACCAAAAGAAATCATAAATTTCAAAATAGGCTCTCATTAAATTATAATTGCTGTCCAGAACAATAGACCACTAAGTAATTATTAGTTATTAAAGTATAGATGATGGCCTTAGGCTTCGGCAAAGCTAATCCAGTTCTACAGAGCACACGGGTGGCCATACAAATACTATTGTTGCATAAACTATCTTTAATCGTATTAACTAAAATTTAAGATTCTCAAACATTGCTACTTGAGTTAGTTTCTTAGAATCAGCGGCAAAAATAAATTCATCTATATACTCGCCTGAGCCCACCTCGCCATCTTTTAAGGTAAAATTAAAATGGAAGCGAGCGGTATAGTGGTTTTCGTTTTCTTGGCTGATAAATAATTGATGAAATACAGTAGTAGCTTGCTCGATTTGTGGCAGGAAATTATTAAAAAATTGACTGGCATCTACTTTACCTTGTGAGGTAGAAATTACGGTACCATTTTCGGCAAATAATGAGGTAATGTCTTCAGGATCTGCCTTTCCTAAATCAATAATATATTGATGTATAATATGTTCACGCTCAGCTTTTAATTCGGCTTGGTCAATTTGTTGTGCAGCGACATACTTATTAGCCAAAATGAATAACAATGCCGATGATACTAGTTTAATTTTCATAAGATACCTTCCATCAGTGAATAGAATCAGTTGATGTAGGCTACTTTATCTTAGTTTCAATTATATTTAAAATAAATAACAGCTATTATTGTTATAGGTATTATTTATGCTTCCTTCTCCGGCAGAGTTAGAGTATTTTCTCGAAATTTCTAAAGTACTTAATTTTTCTCGTGCCTCCGAACGGCTAGGAATTAGTCAGCCGTCTTTAAGCTTGGCTATGAAACGCTTAGAGCAGTCATTAGGAACGATGCTTTTTGTCAGACATAAGCATGGTGTTTCTTTAACGCAAGCAGGAAAGCAACTTGTTTTGCATACTCGGCAATTATTACAATATTGGGAAAAAACGAAAGCAGGTGCTTTGGCATCTGAACAGGAAATACAAGGTTATTTTAAATTAGGATGTGCATCAACAATTGCAATTTATCTAGTTTCTTTAATTCTTCCAGACTTATTGGAAAAGCATCCTAAATTGGAAATCCATTTAAAACATGATATTTCTCGTAAAATTACGGAAAAGGTCATTAATCTCTCCATTGATATAGGTATCGTAGTAAACCCTCTAAAACATCCCGACCTCGTAATTCGAAAATTATGCAATGATAAAGTTACGTTTTGGACGGGAGAGGGGCTGCGAGAAACGCAAAATATTTACTCAAAGAATGCGATTATCATTTGTAACCCTGAACTACCTCAAGCGCAATACCTTTTAAAAACAATTAAAAAAGCAGGGATTGATAGTAGGCGCATCATTACAACCAATAGTTTAGAAGTAGTAGCCAATCTCACCTCAAAAGGCACTGGTATTGGTATAATTCCTACACGCGTGGCTAAAGCCATGCATCCTGATTTATTAAAGCCTGTTCCCGGCACCCCTAGTTATGATGATGAGATAAGCCTTATTTATCGCAATGAAAATAGAAATGTGCAGGCCATTCAAATGATAATTAATGCAATTAAAAATCCTCTCTTATATACGTGATTTTGTAAGTAAAAATTGCTAATTTAATTAGTTAAAATATTACCGTTTCACAAATGCACTAAGCGACTTCCTCTAGATGCTCTTTAAACCAGGCAATAAGAATGTCTTCTCCTAAATTATCGTAAATATAATTGAGAAATAAGTTTAAGGAATTAGTAAATTCACTTGGTGAATAAGCTAAAGTAGAGCGCATATTCGGCTCATGATGTAGAAAACGACCAAAGAACGAATGACAAAAATCGTGATAATCGCGTGTTAATAAAATAAACTCATGCCACATATTATCAATAGCCCGCATTTCTTCATGCATGACTGGGATAAAATTTAATTTTGGCTCATTTGGATTATTTTTGCAGTCCCACCAATGCTTTTCGCAAAGCCATAAGTAGCGTAGCATATCAGTAAAGAGTAACTCTGCACGCGTACTGTCTTTGGGATGATTCTGCTTAAAGCGTTGGATAACCGCTGTATTATTATAAGCTAACACATTGGATAAAGTGGGTAATTTAGCCATAGTAGTTCCATTATTGATGTATAAAAACTTATCCTAAATTTAGGATAAGTCTAGAAAATTTAGCCTACGCCGCGACAACATTTACATTCAATAATGCCCTTAGCGAGTTTTGCGTTAATGATTTTGTTAATTAATACTTGCTTCATCATTTCCTCCTTCTTGTTAATGACGAATTAAGTATAAAAAACGGTTTGGCATTTAACTATAAAGCTAATAATATGGCTATGATAAATTTTATTTATATCAAACTAACATATCACAAGTGTGATGAAGGGCATGCTCATAAAATGCTTAATTTGATATGAAATTATTAATTGCTTCTTCTTAAGCTCCCTTACATTAAAGATTTTAATAAGGCTTTTACACTGGGGTTTATTTCTGGTGTAAAATACTCATGAGCAAGAAATCCGCATGCCTTGCAATTGTTTATAAATTGAAACAAGCTATCAAAAAAGCCATCAACATTAATAAAGCCTATTTTTTTATTTATTTGACCTATTTTTATAGCGTTACACGTATCAATAGCTTCTTCGAGAGTACCTAAGCCACCTGGGACAACTACAAAGAAGTCTGCTAATTGTTGCATTAATTGTTTTCTTTCTTGCATGGAGTCAACCACATAAAGCTTATCCAACGTGGCAAGAGGCTTTTCTTTATCGATAAGATAATTAGTAATGACACCAATGGCCTTACCGCCACGCGCCTTAACTGTTGTAGCTAAAAGGCCCATTAAGCCAAGGCTTGAACCTCCATAAACTAAAGAAAGATTTAATTTAACTATTTCATGGGCAAGTTCAATAACTGCGTGTTTAAAAGAATCATTATTGCCAGGGTTTGCACCCAGGTAGACACAAATTGTTTTCATAAGTAGGACAATTGCTAGTTAATGAAGGTGTACTAGTTTACTGTTTTATTTGAAAAAACACGTATAAATTATGCTTATCACTTAATTTTATTTGATAAATCATTATCGTACTTTGAATTACTTAATTAATGGCGGGACAGAGTAAAGATAGGTTTTGTTATAGCATTTAAGAATTGATTGCAAGGATGAGTAGTTCCAGAAAGTCCGGATCTTGGTTTTACCTTAATCCGGATTAAGCTCATTATATAGAGCTATATCATGCCTTAAATTACGAGACTTTGTGAAATGTACACTTATTCTCATTTCCTGGTATAGGCGTTCCATCAGTGTTGACCAGATTGATATTAAGAACAAGCTCGTTTCCATTCATCTTAAAAGTGGTTTCAAAGATACCAGCCATTAGGTCTAGCTTAGGACCATCGACCCAACTCGTAGCTGCAAACACAGATTGTCCTTTTAAGACAGTTCCTGCAGCATTCCAGGTAAGAAGTAATTGAGTATTTGAAGAGAACGATTTATCAGATGAAGATTCACTTATCATTTGACCTATGCCGTATGATTGGCCATCTAATTCAATAGACTTATCATCATTACTAATGACTAGCGTAGTTATTTCGTCATCTGCTGAACAACTTCCAGACCAGGTGCCGGAAAAATCAGTGTATTTTTGTTTGATGTTATTTTTTTGAGCAGTAACGGATGGGTTGTGATGGTTTTGTATTGGTGAATATTTATTCCAAAAACTAGCGGCAAAAGAAGAAGTAATCAAACAGCTTCCTAGTACAACAGTACTAATAGTTTTATTAAGCATTAAAACCTCCAATAATTAATTATGTTTCAATATCTCAACAAATCCGTTTATTCCTGAATAACTAAGCTCTAGTTGTTCAAGCTTGCTCTAATAGTTACCGATTTCAAAAGGTTTCTATCAGGCCAAATCTAGTTTATAAATTTTTTATCTAGATTTACTTACCATCAATTAAGGTTTGCAAAGGTGCTCGTTTACAACCTAGTTGTCTTGATGAGCGTGCTCATTATTATCGTAATAAAGCCATCCGTCCAGTTTTTTTTTGCGCCTTCTATGGCTTAAACTGCTTAAATCAATGGACTATTTTGCCTTCTGAAGCACATATCGAGCGTTTTTATTTAGAATAAATTTAATTAAATAGTTAGACTTGGTTTAATCCTTGGTGAATTAAAGGATCCCCTTCATTCCATAAAACAATTTGCTTTATTTCTTTAATTTTCCAGTCATTATGTTGTGTTTTAGTTAATATAAAATTATAAATGACATGGGAGTTAAACTGTTTACCGTCGCGGCTTTTTCTATAAATCAATGCGTTTAATCGACAGTAAGTTGTGCTTCCTTGGCAATGAATCTCTAAGTTTGAAAAAAAATGCTGTGTTTGCAAATGCGCTAATGCTGCTTTTCTAGAATCAACGTAGTCTTTTTTCGAGTACGTTCTAATTTCGTCTCGTAAATCATGATAATTACAATAAATATCATCAGCCAAAGTATCTTCTAACCCCTGCCAATCTTTTATATCAAAACTAGTTGCAAATTTAGATAATAAGTTAGATATAGAAAGCATTCATTTTCCTTATAGGTTTAGCGCACTTAAATATTGCTAGTTTTTGTATAAATCATTATAAATTAGGCTAAATTATAAGATAGAAAATTGCTAGTAATGTATTAGCTAAGTCCGACTTAGGCCTCCTATTGACCCAATGTTAATCACTTTATCTGCTAAGCTTTAAATAATTGGCAAAGGAGTGCATCGTTATGAAAAGGATTTTACTTAGCTGTGTTGGCCTTATCTCAACTAGTCTTTGGTCTGCTGGCTCTGAATGCACCAAAGAAGGGGCTTTAAAAAACAATAATGCATGCATGCCAGTGATATTTGTTATTCGCCATGCAGAAGACACGCAAACAGGACCGCATGCCTTAACGCCAGAAGGGCAAAGACACGCAGAATTGTATGCTAAATTTTTTCCAACTTACTTAAGTAGCGCTCATAATGTAGGCGTAAATAAGAGCCCAGTATGTGTATGCCCTATTAGTAAAATTATAAGTATTAGTAATAAGGGCGGTAACGTTAGTCCCCGCAATCCTAACCCTAATCCAAGTCCAAACCCCTATGACACGGTAAAAAAATTAAGTGAGGCTTTAAATATTCCTATTACCACTGATAATGGCCAAAACCAGTATTGGAGTAGTTTTCAATGGGCTGATGACGCTAAGAAAAAGCTCTTAGATAATAAGGGAAATACAGCACAATATTCCGTGGTGATTGCTTGGGATAAGCAGGGTTTAAATCCAACTGAAGATGATTATAATAAATTGGTAAAATGGCTTACTCCGCCAGAGTCTAATGTGCCATTCAAAGATTTTACCCCATTGCTTAAAAATTTCCCTCAAACGCTACCAAAACCAGATTCAATTGCCTTTGAACCTTTAAGAACCAATCTTTGGGTCTATTCTGATCAAAATGACCAGGGAAAATTTAACAACCTAACTTTTTATCAGCAACTATTTTATAACGCCGACTGTAAAACAGGCGCTTCATCAACACCGACTCTTAATTCGGAGTGTTTGGTTGCTGAGGAGCGTAGCTATTAATTAGATTGGTTAAATAAAATCTAATAAGAAACGATAGTGAATCGAAAGGGTGCCACTAAATATTGTTTTTTATTTGTTCTTAATCATTACTTAATAATTAAATTGTATAATTTAGCCACATTCGGCTGCTAAGGTTTATTATGAAAAATAGTATATTAGAAGTTTATCAGGATTGGTTAAAAAATTACTGTGAAAGAAATAAATCTGGAAAAGTGAAAAGTATCGCAGAAAAATTAATAAAAGATTTAAACAAGGTTACAACGCTTTCAGAAGCGTTAGCACTTTTCTCTGCCATTATTGAGAATAAACAACTGAATGACTCTAGTCTAGCAAAACGTCTGACTTCTTTGTTTCAAAAACATAACCTAATTGAAGAAAATTTTTATAAAAAAATAAGCGAGTGGCAAAGTGACGCAAAAAGACGACTATCACTCATCGAAGAAGTTGAAGAAAAGTTAAATATGCTTAATCCGAATATAGATACACAATCATTAATTACTTTACTAAAAAATGTAGTAGCGAATAAAGATGATTTATTACTTAACCAGAAAGGAAGAAGCCTTTTAGAGTGCTTATATAAATCAAATTTACAGGCTACTTTAAATTATTTAACAGGAATAAATAAAGTTAGCCAAGTGTCTTCATCGCAGGCACAGGGGGCAAGTGAGCATACTTTTATCTCTGAAGAGATAGATAGTATACATGCTGAGTGCAAAAAATTAGTTAGCCAAGTGTCTTCATCGCAGACACAAGGTATGTTCAGCCAGACAAGTGAGCATACTTTTATCTCTGAAGAATCAATAGATAGTATACATGCTGAGTGCAAAAAATTAGTTAGCAAAATGGCTGCCAATTTTGATGAAAGAAACAAGGATTGGGAGAATTTAAATAGTTTATTGCAAACTGCAATTCCAATTTATATCGATATAAATGATTCCGCCTCTCCTGTCGCTCAATTAAGCTAAGGGAGAAAGGTTGGCTTAATGGCCATTTTGTATGTTCGAACGCTTAGGTTTGATTGCTTTAGTTAGTAATCAGACCTAATAAATTAAGTATGAGGCGGGTTCAACGTGCTAATACAACGGCTCTCTCAAACGTTCATCCTCAAGTTCTTTAATATGTTCATCTTTACTCCTCTACAATGGAGCTTTCTAACAAAAATTGGGTATAAAGGCTAGCAAGATAGGTTGGGCTAAACGAAGTGCAGTAAACGTAGCCTGGGTGTAGGCCCAATGGGCCGGAGCCCAGGTTTCAATTTGTTCACTCAAGCTACTTACTACTTGCCCATTATTTCTATATTTTAATATTATAATTATTTTGCAATAAATTCATTAAATAATTATAATGTACAATTATTTTTCAAATTTTTGGGGCTCATATGAGCTGGTTACGGTTTTTAGGAAAAGGCCTGCAAGTGCAGGTTGGTTGTTTGTTAACGATTATGACAACTGTCTTTAGTGAACAAACGTTAGCACAGTGTGTCCCGAGCGATAATCCACCCGCCAAGCAATATGATTCGGTTCCCACTAAAATTATTAGAATTTATAATAATACTGATGCTGTCATTTATCCCTTAATTGAAACCAGTACCAATTCCGTTGATGAATGGTTGCAGGCTTATTTTGGACTTTGTGAGTCAAGCGTGTTTCAGCATACACTTAATTATAGAATTTATGTAAATGGCTTAAGCGGTATTAGTCCTAATGGCTATGTTGCTCTGCAGGTGCCTGTTTATACAAAGCTCACCGATGAGGCAGATCCTGCTTTGGGCCCAGATAAATATATCAATTGGTGGAATGGTGGGCGTATAAAAATCTATAACAGCCTGATAACGTATCAAGACGATTATAATCGCGATCAACAAAACCGTATTAATCCAGCCAGTGTAGGAGTTACTTGTGCTAATGAGCCAAAATCAGAATGTAATGATTTAGTCATTTACTCAGGGCTAGGAGCGCTTAAAGACGATACACCAAGTCAATTAACAGAATACACGTTTGCAGGCGCACCCCTTCAAGAAGGAGGCAATGGTTTGAGGCTTTGGGCTTTGCAGGATGTTGATTGGGATGTTTCTTATGTTGATTCTGTTTATCTACCTATCGCCATGGGCGTCCTAGGTAATAAATACATTGGTTATACAGGTACTGTTTTGACACTCAAACAATTTAAAGCATATATTAATAAATTTCTTGCTGCTAGTGAAGTAGGTTTTGGTTGGTCAAACTATATTATTCCAGGTAATGACAATTCCATCATTAAATTGCCAGGCACTTATAATTATATGTTGGGTGTTTTAAACAAGACAGTCACGCCCCTTAAGAAAAATTCCCCTTTGGCTAACATCGCTTTATTGTGGAAAAGTTGCTTTCAAGAAGGGTCGCCCAATCCAAATTATTACGATTTCCCTTTCCTTAAAGGTCAAACATTGATTAGTTGTGATGATCCATTGAAAAGTGATATATGGAAAGTACACCAATTATTTATGCAAAATTATAAACAATATCAAAATGATCCAACCTGTGATTCAGCGCAATTTTTAGCAGATTTGAAAGCTCAAAAGGTGCCTTTTAATAGGGTGTTATTGGCGAGAATTTATGGTTGGGTTCCCTTTAATGACTACTGTCAAAAAGGCGCTGCTGCCAATTCATTATGTAAAACGTCAACCGATACGCAAGATCCTGCTTTAAGCAATCCCGATCCTACAGTATGCACGGCGCAATATCAGGATGCCCATCAAACTTATCGTGATTTACAATACGCTTATACACAGACTAAATACAACGTTGATAATGCGCATAATTTTAATCCTTATGTTGAATTAATTCATGGAAAAAACTTTCTAAATATGGATGCTTACGCATTTTCAATTGATGATGCCGTAGGCAATATGCAGGAAGCAGGAGATGGCCTAGTTGTCGCAGTTGGAGGTGTCAAGGGTTTAGTAAATAGGAATCCTTACAACCCCAAACTTGCAGTTACCGTCACCATGGGTAAACCACAAGATGGCCGGCCTACCTGGAAAGCGTTTGACGCGTGTAATGTTAATGCGGCTGTATGTATACCGCAAACACCAATTCCTGCGGGTGGAACGAGCTTTAAACTAGGTTCAATAAAAAAATTTCCGATTAAAGTTGCCATTAAAGACAGTGCGGACAGAATCTATCAATTTATTATCCAGAGTGGACCAACGCCACAAAATAATTACACAATTCCAGTTGATGCTATTTTAAAAGACAGCTGTAAAGTAACTGATAGTAATAATAATCCTGTAGACGGCTGGTGTGTGCCCTTTACTAATAAAGTAGATCACGGCACGCCTTATGCCCATACACAAATGGATGAAAATGGCAGGCCTGTCAATTATGTATCAACAAATGATCCGCCACCATTGTAAATAACTTTGGTGGTTAATATGGCAAGATTAGAACTATATTTATTGCTAATAAATATACTTAAATAAATATAAAAATATCTTTAAAATTAATAAGAAAAATTTTTAAAATTTACGCTATTTTTTTAAATTAAATTGGCTTATATTTGCTATTTATTTTGACTTAATTTACCTAAAAATTAATTTAATTTTTGAAAAATATTACACTTAATATTTTGTTAATAATTGAAAGATAAAATATAAGCCACTATTAATCTATTAATGGTCTGATGGCATCATGAAAATTATTATCCTTCATGGCTACAATGAGGCAACAAAAACTTTAGGTATACTTGCAGTACATTCGGAAAGGAAAGAACCACCAGAAATCCTTATAAAGGCAGAATTTAAAAGATATATAAAATTTACAGCAGATACGGTTAATGTTATAGATAAAGAAACATTAGAGAAAGAATATCCTTCCTCAAACGATCTATTCAATGATGCTATTATAAGTAATATAAAACAAATTAAAAAACTTTATAAAAGCAAAGGAATTGGTAAAGAAGAAATTGATAATATTAGATATGCAGGTGATGTAAATTTAGGCTTTAGCTCAGATCCAGTATTTTTAAGATGTATCCTCGATGGTTCCATTTCTACACTATTTCCCGGTAAAAACGTTGAGGTATGCGCTTTTAGTGGTACGCAAGCCATTGTAAGACGCGCCAGCCTAGACCATGAAGACATATGGCGTGAGGCCTCTGATGTTCCCTCACTAAAGCTCTATGTTAAAGGCAATGCTACTCCTTTATATAATTCACAAGAGCTAGCCCTAACTAGAAGTGTCCAAGCAAGCTCTAGTTCTAACTATTCGCCAACATTATTTCGGCCAGCCGATAGAGGAGATACATCTGGTAGCTCACCAGAAGATAACCATTTAGAAGATACAGAAAGTTTTAATAAAATATAAAATACTATTAGGAACTGGTAAATCTTCTAAAAATGGCAAGTGTCTTCGATATGATTAACTTTCTCATAAGTTACCCTTAAACTAACGGTAACCTATTAAATGCGAAGCATTTATATAGAATCGAGATTAAAAGAGCAATTCGGTATAAAAGTTGTTACTATTTTTATACCGACCTGATATTTAATTAAGATTGACGCTTAAGGCCTTGCATGATTAGCAAAGAAAAATGGGATAGTTTAAGAGTTTGGATGGAAAAACTTCAAGTTCATGAAAACACGCTGATAGAAAAATTTATTATTGGTAGTGGCCGTGGTGGACAAAACCTACATAAGACTGCTTCCACTGTGTATTTAAAGCACATACCCTCTGAAATAGAAGTAAAATGTCAAGAATCGCGTAGCCGGGAAGATAATCGCTATTTTGCCAGAATAAGGCTGTGTGAGAAACTACAGGCAATTCTTAGTGATGAAAAATCGAAAGCGCAGCAGCAGATTGAGAAAATAAAACGGCAAAAGCAGAGGCGCTCAAGAAGAGCAAAGCAAAAAATACTACAAGAAAAATCGAAACAAAGCCAGACTAAATTACTAAGACAAAAGCCGCAAATTTCTGACTAACTACCAAGTTATTTATAGCCTTAAAAAATTATTTCAGCTAAATAATCCTATATTATATCGCTATCCTCAGGATAGTATCTTAAGGGAAATTACTAACCTTACTAGCCGTAAGAAGCCCTAACATTCCCCCGCAAAATTGGTTATAAAACAATTAAATATAGTAAATATCTTTTTAAATTTTAAAAGCAGCTTATAATCTGTTACTGGGTTGACTAGCATGCCTTCGTAATGCACACTGTGGCTGCTCTAAGTATTTTAATTAAATAGGTATAATAAGGAGAATTAAAAATGCGTAGTAAATTTCCTATTAACAAAAAAATTCTTGTTGACAAAAATTTTAAAGCTGAACACGTTTACGCACCTGCCTTTAATTTTTTCACAAATGATGTGCGCAATAATACTACCTCTAGTTTTTATAAGCCTTACAGAAACGATGCTAAAGATATTATAAAAACAGTAGCGGCTCCCATCTATGCGCCACTCGTTTGGGGTGCTCTTTCTGTAGTTACAGCCCTTGCTACCGTAGCATCTGCTTTTGTGAGCTTGGGTTACCTGGCTATGGCTGGTGTTTCGCGTGCCCAAGGACATGCAGAATTAACTTCTGAGCGCTTATCATGCGCCAAGCAATTTGCTATTTTAAGTGGTGTTAGTGCCTTAGTGACGCCCGTATTGGCTATCATGGCTGCTGTTTCAATTCCAGAAAATTTAGTAAAAATAGCTTCTCGTGGTGTTCAAACTGCTATTGTTGCTGTTAATGAGAAGAAAGAAGAAGCGGCTTATGGGGAAACTGATTATTTTGATAAGGGTTTTAACCCTTTCTAAGATAGATTTATTGATAATTAAATCTAAGTTGCTAATAGATTACGTTTTTTAACGTAATCTATTTTAAAATTAATTCAAAGATTCTCTTGTTAAAGTTAGCGCTTCCTTCAATCTTATCTCTATTTAAAGCTGAGCTACCTATTTAGGGTGGCATTTTTTTCTAAATATAAGCTATCCCTTAAAAGCTATTGACCCTTACGTAACGTAATAGAGTAAACTATATGGAAGGAAATAGCTTATGAAATATTATCAAATTAAAGACATTAGTCGCAGAACATCGCTGACAGTACGGTCATTGCAATATTATGATGAAATTGGACTGTTAAAACCTTCTAAGCGTTCAGCTGTAGGTTACCGACTTTATTCTGAAAAAGACTTACTACTATTACAACAAATTACTACGCTAAAATATTTAGGATTTTCTTTAAAACAGATAAAAAAAATTATGTCAAATCCAAGCTTTGATGTCATTAAATCGCTTGGAATTCAGGCGCAGGAATTACGTGAGCAAGCAGCTAAAATTAATGAAGCTGCTTCCTTGCTAGATTATATTGCAAGCCAAGCAGAAATGAAACAGCCTATAAATTGGCAAAGCATCACAAAGATCATTGAAATACTGGAGTTAAATACAATGAATAATCACGTTGTAAATAAATATCAAATGCTTCATAAAGAATCTGAATTAGGTAAAAAATCGGATTATGATTCTACTTATAATCCAAGTAGGTTATATCCAATTCCTAGAGCCGGCAAGCGGCAGGAAATTGGCATCGATCCTGCCTCTTTGCCTTTTGTAGGCTTTGATTGCTGGAATCATTATGAAGTATCTTGGCTTAATGAAAAAGGCAAACCTATAGTAGGAATCGCTGAAATTATCTATGATTGTAATTCACCAAAATTAATTGAATCAAAATCACTAAAACTCTATTTTAATTCCTTTAATAATATGAAAATTAACAGTAAATTAGAGTTAGAATCTATCATTCAAAATGATTTGGAAAAACGCATTGAATCTGAGGTTTTAATTAAAATATATTCTTTAGAAGAGGCTAGACAATTCACTACTATTCAACCCTTTACAGGTGAATCCCTTGACGTTCTTGATGTTGAATGTTCTGTTTACTTAGTTGAGCCTAATTTCTTATCAACCAGTCACGAATTAGTAGAGGAAATTCTTTATTCCGATTTATTAAAATCAAATTGCTTAGTGACTAATCAGCCTGATTGGGGAAGTGTACAAATTGCCTATAAAGGCAGAAAAATTAATCGTGAAGGGTTATTAAAATACCTTATTTCTTTCCGCAATCATAATGAATTTCATGAGCAATGTATTGAAAGAATTTTCGTTGATTTAATGAAGTATTGTAAGCCAGAAAAATTAACTGTTTATGGCCGTTATACCCGTCGTGGGGGCTTAGATATTAATCCTTATCGCTCGACAGAAAAAACATCTATAAATGATAAAAATTTTCGTTTAATTCGTCAGTAATTGATTTAATATCATGTTTATAGCGAAGTCCACCAGAAGTACAATTTTGTCCCGCTATTTAGCTAAATTGGCTATATTTGTACAGGTGGCCCGCAAGAACCTTATGGGGTTTGTGTTTTAAACGAAGCCGCTTCCTGCGATCGGTGCGCACATCCATGTGCGCAACGGTTTAAAACACAAACCCCATAAGATTCTTGCTCTATTGTAGATTCTTATTAACAAGAGATAGTTATTTAAGGCGCCATGAAAACATCCCTGGCTACCAAAATAGCATTTGTGGCTGCTGGAAAACCGCAATAAGCGATCATTTGCGTAATAATCTCGACAATTTCTTCTTTAGTTGCCCCACAATTTAAAGCAGCTTTTATATGTAATTTTAGTTGGGGAAGGGCATAACCTAGTACGGTTAAGGCCGCAATAGTAGCTAGTTCCCTTGTTTTTTGATCAAGCGAACTTTCATGCGCATATAAATCGCCAAAAGGAAATTCCACATTTACTTTAGCAAAAAAGGGCGCAATTTCACTAATTGTCTTAATGTATTCATCTGCCTTTTCTCTACCTAAGTGCTCCCGTAATACTTCCATCCCTTTTTCATAGCGATTCATATTATTTCTCCTTAACCGGTCATGCTAAACGGCCCTGTTCCTAAGAGCATGAAAAAAAATGAAATAGCGGCA
The DNA here is from genome assembly GCF_900452395.1 of Legionella beliardensis. Classification (NCBI taxonomy): domain Bacteria; kingdom Pseudomonadati; phylum Pseudomonadota; class Gammaproteobacteria; order Legionellales; family Legionellaceae; genus Legionella; species Legionella beliardensis. The sequence continues at coordinate 2,815,197 of NZ_UGNV01000001.1, read as the reverse complement.
ATGACTAAATTTTTTTGCGCGGAGGTCACATGCCCAACGCTACCAATTGCTGCTGCTTCAGTTAAAACAGCCTGGTCAGCGGCGGTTGCTTGATTGGAAAGCTGAGCGGTATTTAATTGATGAGCGAGCGCTAAATGCACACGGATGCCAAGCAAACAGTAAATAAGGGCAATTAAGCCACCAATATGTCCATAAATACCAAAGAGTATAGAGATGCTAATTACTATCATGACAATAATCATAAGTATGGCTTGAAAATCGCCATAGCGAGGGTAAAGTAATAAAGCTGTCTGTTTGGCTGCTGCCCAGTTTTGCAAGAAGCCATAAATAGGATACAGAAAAAAACCAGCAAACACGATGCGTAAAACTAGCCAAGCAATTGCAGTCGTCATGTTGTTCTCCTAATGAATTGCATCTGAATTGACAATAGCAAAAAGCTCTGGATTATCACGATAATCAATAGGTACATCGATAAGAACTGGTACAGTCTGTTTTTCAGCCTCTTTTAATATAGGAATAAGATCATCGGCGCTTTTAAGCTCATAACCTTTGGCGCCAAAGGCTTTAGCAAAATCAATTAAATTAACATGCCCAAAATTGACGCCACTGACACGGTTATATTTCATCATTTCTTGTTCTAAAACCATGTTATAACTACCATCGCGCCAAACAAAATGCACAAACTTAAGTTTTTCTCGGATGGCTGTCTCTAATTCTTGTGCTGAAAATAAAAACCCACCATCCCCTGAAATTGAAATGACTTTTTTATCAGGAAAAGCAAGTTTTGCTGCCATTGCCCACGGCAGACCAACGCCTAATGTTTGCTGCCCATTACTAAACATTAAATGATGGGGTTGATAGGATAAAAAATAGCGAGCCATCCACATGTAGACGGTGCCAATATCGCAGGTGACGATGGTGCCGTCGTCTAAATATTGACGTAACTCGTAAATAAATCGTAGCGGATGAATTGGAAACTCTTTTTTACTTTTACCTTGGGCAATTTTGTCATTAAGTGCTTTATGGTAGGTTTCGGCATGCGTAATATCGCCAGTTATTTTTAACTCAGCCAGCGCCTTTTTAAGTAATAAAATATTACTCGCAATACAGCCTAAGATCTCATAACGTGGCTGATAGCTATAGTGTATTTCGGGTGAAACAGCATCAATATGCAAAATGATTTTGTCAGCTTTAGGGTTCCAAACTTCTGGATCATATTCAACGGGGTTATAACCAATAGTAATGATTACATCAGCTTTTTTAAGCAGTTGATCGCCTGGCTGATTGCAAAATAGCCCAACTCGGCCGGCAAAACAGGGAAAAAGCGCTCGTGATATGACGCCTGCACCTTGATAAGTACTGACGGTGGCAAATTTTGTTTGGGTCAAAAGGTCACGAATTGCTTGGGTATTTTTAGGTTGACTTGCTTCTTCACCTAAGAAGAGAACGGGTAGTTTCGCTTTGGCAATGACATCGGCTACTTTTTTAATCGTACTTTCACAAGCCAATACTATTTCAGGCTCAGCTTGTGGCGCAATCACGGTTTCTGCTACTGTTTCTTGTAATACATCTTGCGGGAAACTAATAAAACAGGCACCAGCTCGAGGCATGATTGCATGTTTAAATGCCATCGCAATCATTTCTGCAATGTTACTTGCGCTCATGGCTTCAACACTGTATTTGGTAACAGCATCCATTAATTTAGCATTTTCGGCCGATTGATGAGACGTTTTAAAGCGCATAGCACGCGAGACATTACCCCCAATAGCAACCACAGGATCGCCCTCTGTCGTTGCAGTTAACAAACCTGTCGCAAGATTAGCTACCCCAGGTCCTGAGGTAACAAGTACAACACCTGGTTTTTGCGTAAGCCTCCCGTAAGCTGCAGCCATAAAAGCCGCATTTTGTTCATGGCGGCACAAGATGAGTCTAATTTTTGAATCAAGCAAGGCATTAAAAATACCATCTACTTTTGCACCAGGTAAGCCAAATATATACTCAACGTTGTGAGCTTCGAGGCATTTTACAACGAGCTCTGCACCATTCATATTACTTCCTTAGCAAGGATCTCTTATCCAAACTATAAACCATAATAATCTCTAGTGTTAAAAATAGTATTAATTTTACTCAATTAAAAGGCATAGAGAGAATGAGAAATTGGTTGTTATTAGCCGCTAATTTATTTTCTTCAGGACAAAATGTTAACTGAAAATAAAAAATATAATTTTTTTTAAAAAGATGCTAATTTCTATGAGAAGTTTACCTTGTTGCTAATAAAGAATTGAGAAATTGTATGGTTGAAACTAAGGATGCGTTAAATAAAGAAGTTTTTAATTATAAATGCTGGTTTACTACTATCGTTTTACTATTAGCTTATACCTATATGCATATTATGTTAACTGGCATTTATTTTGAAGTGCTTCTTGACAGTTGGATGAATTTCACAGCACCTCTTCCTTTTGCCCAGCGCCAATTCGTGCCATTTTTAGCGCGTTCTCTAAAAAAGATTGTTTCACTGCAAACGGATGAAATTTTTATTATATTAGAATTTGTGTTTGTCATTTTAACTTTTTTTACTTTAAAAAAACTGCTTGAGTTGGAGTTTAATAAAAAAGTGGCACTCCTCTTAAGTTGGCTCTTTTTTCTGTTACTACCTCTCTATACAGTCATCAATTATCGTTTTACGTATGGCGGCGTGGCGGCCATTTTTTATCCGTATGATACGTCAACGTTATTTTTTATGTTCTTAGGTTTTTATTTATGTTTAAAACGCCAATGGTTTTGGTTAACAGTTTGTATTTTTTTTGCTACCTTAAATCGTGAAAGCAGTATTTTACTTGTCTTATTAATTCCAGCCTTGCACTTTCGCTCTTGGAAACAAACGCCTAACTTGTTACTTCCTTTTTTGTCTAGTTTGTTTGCTTACATATTAGCGCGATTATGGACTTTTTTTCTAACTATGAATTTACCAAGATCTTATATACAGTGGTACATTTATAATACGTCGAAAACTAATTTCTCACGGAATATGCAATGGCTTATTGCTGATCAAAATATATTGATGTTTGTGTTTGCTTTTGCTGGGATTACACTATTTTGGTTTTTATTTTATGATTACATTCCTTTAAAATATAGGTCTATTCGGTACATTACTTTTGCCTATTTTTTAGGGCTATTAGGCGCAGGATTAGTTGCTGAAACACGTATTTTTGCTGAAATTATTACTTTAATGTATTTGCCAGTTTGCCTTGCTATATCTGGCTGGCTAACTAATCAATACGTCATTGAACAGCAAAATAGAGGGCTGCTGTATTTCTTAAATCGCTATATTATTTTTCTTGTAATTGTACTAGTTGTCATAGCTCATAATTTAATTGATTCTAAAATAAAACAGTTTATACCTGTTCCAGCTTGGAATTTATCCAGTTGAAGGATGCATATGCTAGCCTATCTTTATTAAACACAGATAGGCTTAGATTTTAGACAAATAACAAAAAGGATTTTATGACGAGCAGTCAAAAAAAACTATTATTTCTTTCTAGCTTAGGTGGCGTTTTAGAGTTTTATGATTTTATCATTTATGCTCTTTTTGCCAGCTATTTAGCGCATACTTTTTTTCCTGTAACACGTCCCCTTCTTAGTTTAATGCTCACATTTGCGACCTTTGCAATTGGCTACCTTGTGCGGCCACTAGGAGGTATTATTTTTGGGCATTTTGGTGATCGTATAGGGCGTAAAAGTACGTTTACTGTATCTATTTTATTAATGGCTATCGCAACATTGGGTATAGGTTGTACGCCTGCTTACAGTCAAATAGGAATTGCTGCACCAATCATAGTATTGGCTTGTCGTATTTTACAAGGAATTTCCATTGGCGGCGAAATACCTGGGGCAATTACCTATGTTAGTGAATCTATTCCTGAGCAAAAAGGGTTAGCTTGTGGGATTATTTTTTGTGCATTAACGATGGGAATCGTTGTTGGGTCAGTTGTGCATGCTTTGGTGGTTAGTATGCTGACTGATATGCAAATGCAAGCTTATGGCTTTCGGCTTCCTTTTATTATTGGAGGCATGCTCGGATTACTAAGTTATACTATGAGACGAAAATTACGGGAGTCTACACAATTTCAGGCTGTTGAAAAGAATATCGAGAGGTTTCCTCTGGTAACGGTAATAAGACAGCAGGGTAAAAATGCTATCAATGGTGCTTTAATTACCGCGTTATGTGCCGCGATTGTAACAGTTCTTTTTTTATTTATTCCTGCTTATTTTACGGATGTATTAAATTTACCGGCAACGACGTATCTCTGGGAGCGCACAGCGGCAGTGACATTGGGTTCTTGCTTATCCTTATTTTTTGGTTTTTTGACTGATTATTTTGATACTAAAAAATTAATTTTAGTGCTTTGTTTGTTATTAGCATTATTTGCTTATCCTATTTTTGCTATTTACGTTTATTTTCCACAATTTTATATGATAGCGCTGCTATTAAGTGCCTTATTAATGGGCTTTTCAGCAGGTACAATTCCAAGTTTTTTAAGTCAACTATTTCCCACAAAGATTCGTTATAGCGGAATAGCGGTTAGTTACAATTTAGGCTTTGCTTTTTTTGGTGGTTTTACGCCGTTTATTTCATTTTCCCTTATTTATTATAGCCAGATTAAAACTGCACCAGCGTTCTACCTTTTGGTAGTGACTTGCTTGGCGTTCATGTCATTGGCTTTTGCAAGGCCGCAAGCTAACAACGAATTACTTGCGGCTAAATGAATGGTTTTTTTTAAGTATTTTTAAGAGATGCAATATCAATGACAAAACGATAACGAACGTCGCTTTTGAGAACACGCTCATAAGCTTCGTTTACTTGCTGAATCGGAATAATTTCAATATCGGCAGTTATATTATGCTTACTGCAGAAATCCAACATTTCTTGTGTTTCTTGAATACCGCCAACTAAAGAACCCGATAAACTGCGACGATTTGAAATTAAGGTAGCCGCGCTAATAGGAATGTTGCGCTCAGGCACGCCAACAACAACCATTGCGCCATCGAGCTTTAACAACTGTAAATATTTATTCCAATCAAGAGGGGCTGACACGGTATTAATAATTAAATCGTAGGAATTATGTAAATTTCGAAAGGCTTGTTCGCTATTTAACGCAAAAAATTTATCAGCACCTAGACGTTTTGCATCTTCTTCTTTAGAGGGTGAATGGCTTAAAACAGAGACCTCTGCTTGCATCGCATGAGCAAGCTTAATGCCCATATGCCCTAAACCACCTAAGCCAACGATAGCGACTTTTTTATTAGGTCCTGCTTGCCAATGCTTTAAAGGAGAATAGAGAGTAATGCCGGCGCATAATAAGGGGGCTGCACCTGCCATAGAAAGATTATCAGGTATATGTAGCACAAAGTCTTCATTAGTTACGATGCAAGTTGAATAACCGCCTTGCGTCAGTTTGCTACCATCACGCTCCATACAATTATAAGTAGTTGTTGGCGTTTCAGCACAGAATTGCTCTAGATGCTTAGTACAAGGTTCACAACGACGGCATGAGTCTACAAAGCAACCTACGCCGACTATATCCCCTGCCTTAAACTTCGTAACCTCAGGGCCAACTTTTGAAACTATGCCAACAATTTCATGTCCGGGAACCATAGGAAATAGAGCTGGTCCCCATTCTTCGCGTGCTTGATGAATATCGGAATGACAAATTCCACAATAATGAATATCAATTAAAACATCTTTATCACCAACATCACGACGCTCAAAAGAAAATGGTGTTAAAGGTGCTTTAGCTTCCTGCGCTGCATAGCCTTTTGCTGTTATCATAACCATCCTTTATAAATTATTCTCTAAAGACTATAAGTCATAAACGCAGTCTTTGCTACAATAGAGCTAACTCAATAGCAGCTAGAGAAGCCGTATGAGTCATTTTCCTTTTCAGTTAATTGATCTAACTCATATACTCACACCGAATGTTCCTTGCTGGGAAGGGGATTGTGGTTTTTCTCAGACAATAACGAGTGATTATTTAGAAGACAGCTCTGTGTCTTTTAGAATTCAGAAGATGCACCATTATGCTGGTATTGGTACACATATTGATGCGCCAGCGCATTGTGTTCGCAATGGCAAGACGATTGAATTAATAAAATTAGAGGATTTGTGTGCACCTTGCTGCGTCATTGATGTCTCTGCAGGTATAGATGAACGATATGTGTTATCTGTAGAAGATGTTTTGCAATTTGAAAGACAATACGGGCAAATTAAAAAAGGCTCATTTGTTCTTATTTATACAGGCTGGAGTGCCTTTTGGCCTGAACCCTTGCGGTATCGTAATGATTTGTCTTTCCCTTGTGTTTCTCATGAAGCTGCTTTATTGCTATTGCAGCGAGATATTGTTGGCCTGGGCATTGATACCTTAAGCGCTGATTTACCAGAAAGTGGTTTCCCTGTTCATCAAGCTATTTTAGGTGCTGGTAAATATTTAATTGAAAACATTGCCAATGCCTCTCAATTACCAACTGTTGGTGCTTATATTCTTGCCCTACCTATGTTAGCTGCAGGCGCGACTGAGGCACCATTGCGATTGATTGCTTTGGTCAGCATAACAGAGCCATTTAAGTGAATTGATGTGAAAATTAAAGCAAAATTTTCTATAAACTATATGCATAGCTAGCCTGGTGATACTTAATTTTAATTTAAAAGATTAAATTTTTTGTTCAAAAAAGATACCAAGTTTAATCCTGCTTTGCTATAATGCTCGGCAATTTTTTGCAGTCCATGCTAAGGAGTAATAATTGTCTAATTCAGTGACGATTGATGCGAGGGCAGTGTTACCTCGAGGTGGTATTATGGCATGGCTCGTCTGTTTATCAGCCGGTCTGTTTTTCTTTTATGAATTCTTTCAGCTCAATATTTTTGATGTCATTAACCAGCCTTTACGTCATGATTTTCAATTAGATGCAGCGCAAATTAGTTGGATGTCTAGTACTTATTTATGGGCAGATATTCTTTTTTTGCTGCCTGCAGGCATTATTCTTGATCGCTTCGCCGCACGAACGACTATCTTAGCTGCGATGTTTTTATGTGTTATTGGCACTTTTGGTTTTGCTATCACCCATTCTTTTTTTTGGGCTTGTTTTTTTCATTTTCTTTCAGGTATAGGGAATGCCTTTTGTTTTCTATCCTGTGTGGTTTTGGTTTCTAATTGGTTTCCGCCAAGGCGGCAAGCCTTTGTCATTGGGTTGTTGGTAACCATGGCATTTTTAGGAGGCATGATGGCGCACACGCCATTTGCTCACTTAAATGACTTATATGGTTGGCGCAGTGCGTTACTAATCGATGGTGTTATAGGGGCTTTATTATTAGGGTGGATTGCGATAATTATTCAAGACCGCCCCGATGAAAGCTTAGCAAAACAAATTACCTCACATAAAAATGTTTTCACTAGTTTTTTACTAGCTATCAAAAACCGTCAAAATTGGTTAGCAGGTTTCTATACTTCCTTTCTGAATTTACCTATCATGGTACTTTGTGCATTATGGGGTGCAAGCTATTTAGAGGTTGTTCATAAAGTACCTGAGCTAGCTGCAAGTAATATTGTAAGCTTAATCTTTATCGGCAGCATTATTGGTTGTCCTTTGGTTGGCTGGTTGTCTGATCATCAGGGTAAGCGTAAACCGTTAATGATAATAGGGGCAGTAGCCACGCTCCTGACAGTGATCCCTTTTTTTATGGACATAGCGCTTAGTCAATTACAGCTAAGCATTTTGTTTTTTGCGCTGGGGTTTTTTACTAGCACCCAAGTGATTAGCTACCCATTAATTGCTGAAAGTAATACCAAAGATAATACTGGTGCATCCACGGGTTTTGCCTCAGTCTTAATTATGGGTGGAGCCGGGATCGGACAAGTCTTATTTGGTATATTAATGCAGCATCATGCCGGCTTAATGAATAGTCATTATACCGTAGCTGATTTTCAATATGCCATGTGGATGTTTCCATTAACAGCAATAGCAGCCTTAATTGCAGTGCTATTGACTAGAGAGACGAACTGTAAAGGTACCAATTACTAGAAGGTAACTAATTATTCTTAAACACAGCGGCAATGACTCAGTAACTAGTAAAGATAGAGGAAAAGCAATGCATATCGCACAAGAAACTAATCAGATAAGCCATGTTTCTCATAAATTGTTACCTTGGATCGTTTGTTTTAGTGCTTCATTATTTTTCTTTTATGAGTTTATCCAAGGCAATATGTTTGCTTCTATCGCAGATAATATTATGCAGGATTTTCAGGTGCAAGCCGATAAAATGGCTTATTTGTCAAGTATTTATTACCTATCAAATGTTATATTTCTTCTAGTGGCCGGCGTAGTACTTGATAAATATTCGGTTAAAAAGACGATTTTAATTGCCATGTTTCTTTGTGTATTTAGCACCTTTGTTTTAGCGCATGCACAATCTTTTTATTTAGCCTTATTTTGCCGTTTTGTAACTGGTATTGGCAGTGCATTTTGTTTCCTTGGTCCGGTTCGTCTTGCATCGCGCTGGTTTCCACCACGACGTATGGCGATGATTACTGGTATTATAGTAACAATTGCTATGACAGGTGGTATGTTAGCGCAGTATCCATTGGCTAAATTGGTGGGCCAAGTTGGCTGGCGTGAGGCCTTAATGCAAGTGGGCTGGTTAGGCTTAAGCATGCTTATTTTAATGTATTTTGGAATTGTCGATAAACCAGTCACAGATTTACCTAAAGCAAAAGATAAAAAGACCTTGTTAATGACGGCTAAGCAGGCTTATTTAAACTCACAAAATATTCGTGCCGCACTCTATGCCAGCTTAATGAATATGGCTATTGCTGTCTTTGGCGCCATGATGGGCTCTTTGTATTTAATGCAACGGCTTGATATTAATAAAGAAGATGCAGCAGTTATTAATTCTATGTTATTTTTAGGCACTATTTTGGGTGGCCCAATTATTGGCTGGATCTCAGATAAGCTAGGTTTACGTGTTTTGCCTATGAAGATAGGGGCGCTTTTATCCTTACTTACACTCTGTTTAATATTATATTTCCCTGCCAGTGTGGCTGTCATGAAAGTGCTTTTTCTATTACTTGGGTTTTTTACCGCCGCACAAATTATTAGTTATGCCTTAGTTGCTGAAGGTAGTCCTAGCGCTATGACTGCTACTGCTGTAAGCTCAGTTTCTATTTTAATGCAAGGTGGTTATATTATTTATCAAAATCTATATAGCTATCTCTTAATTAAGCATGGTGAGGTACAAATTTTAAATCACATCCCCGTCTATTCCTTAGGTGATTATCAATTTGCTGCTAGTATTTTACCTATTGGTCTTATCATTGCTTTGATTTGTTTATTTGGTTTACGGGAAACCTATGGGAAAAATTTGGAAGAATAATTCATGACTAAAAGGCGGGTTTGTATTTTATTAATGGATTCATTTGGCATTGGTGCAAGCTTAGATGCCGCTCGTTATGGTGATGTTGGTGCAAATACATTTGGCCATATTCATCTAGCTTGTGAGCAAGGCCAAGGCGCACAAAGCGGGCTTCGCGAAGGGCCACTTGTTATTCCTAATTTAACTAAACTAGGTTTATATCACGCAGCTTTGGCAAGCACAGGCATTAAATTATTGCCTATGGATGAATTAAAAGAGCCTTCTGGCTATTATGGTTATGCGGTAGAACAAAGCCTTGGTAAAGATACGCCAAGTGGTCACTGGGAGATTGCAGGCGTTCCCGTGGCCTTTGATTGGGGCTATTTTCCAGAAACTATCCCTTGTTTTCCAACTGAGCTTATTGCTAATTTTATAAAATTAACAGGCTTGCCTGGCGTACTTGGTCAAAAACACGCCTCAGGTACAGTGATTATTGAAGAGCTTGGTGAAGAGCATATTAAAACCGGTAAGCCTATCGTTTATACCTCCGCAGATAGCGTGTTTCAAATTGCAGCGCATGAAGAACAGTTTGGCTTAGAAAAGTTATATCAAATTTGTGAGGTTGCGCGTCAATTAGTTGATGAATATAAAATTGGCCGTGTTATCGCCCGTCCTTTTATAGGCCAACCTGGATCATTTAAACGTACAGGTAATCGCCGCGATTACGCAACACTTCCACCCGCACCCACGTTACTTGATTTTTTGAAGGAGCAAGGGCGAGAGGTGATTGCTATTGGCAAAATTGCTGATATTTTTGCCCATCAAGGTTTAACAAAAACCATTAAGGCAGATGGAAATATGGCGTTATTCGACGCTACACTAGATGCATTGCGCTCGGCCCCAGATGGCAGTCTTATTTTTACTAATTTCGTAGACTTTGATTCTTCGTTTGGCCATCGCCGTAACATTCCAGGCTATGCCCATGCTTTAGAAGAGTTTGATGCGAGAATTCCTGATTTATTAGCCCAGTTACGGCCTGATGATTTGGTTCTTATTGCAGCAGATCATGGTTGCGATCCTACCTTTCCTGGCTCTGATCATACGCGTGAACACATTCCGGTTTTAGCCTTTGGCCCAAAAATCGCGAGTAAATTTATTGGGCGACGTGAGACTTTCGCCGATATTGGACAAAGTTTGGCGCAGTATTTAGAAATCGACCCGCTCATGCATGGCGTATCTTTTATTTAAGCAGTCAAGGATTAAATTTGGAAGAATGCAATGGTAGGCGAGGGGAATAAAAGATGACTTATCCACCTTCGTTTATTAATTATTGTAAAACTTTAAATTCTAAGCTTACCTCTTTACGTAAAAGCGTATTATATATACTTTGGGGTACCAAGAAGCCGCTAAAAGCTTATGAGATATTAGATTGTTTATTACAAATAAAAGAAAATTCAAAACCCTCAACAGTTTATCGGGTGCTTGATTATTTTATCGCCTGTGGTATCGTGCACAAAATTGAGTCAATTCAATCTTATATACTCTGTCAAGAACCAGTCAAACCATCCCTTAGTGAATTTTTACTTGTGTGTAAGCGCTGCCATCAAGTGAATGAAATTTGTGATAAGAGTTTATTTAAATTAATAGCCCAATTAGTAGAAACCTATCATTTTTCGCTTAATCAAGAAGCCATAGAATTGAAAGGGGCGTGTTTCAACTGCCGCGAGGAGAGTAATCTTTGCCTGCCATAAGCGTTTTTAAAGGCTATAAATATAATGAAGCCTTTCATATGCCCAGTATCAAATAGTGAAAATTTTTACCAAGTACTATTGAATTTTTACAAGAAGCCCCCAATTGATGAGTTTAACTTAATTTAGAGGTAATAATTTTGGAACAGTATCGCGGTACAACCATCCTGTCAGTAAGGCGAGGAAATAACGTAGTTATTGGTGGTGATGGCCAAGTGACCATGGGCAATACCGTCATGAAAGGCAATGCCCGTAAAGTAAGGCGTTTATACAAAGATAAAGTGATTGCAGGATTTGCAGGCGGTACGGCAGATGCCTTTACACTCTTTGAACGCTTTGAGCGTAAGCTTGAGATGCATCAAGGCCATTTAGTGCGTGCAGCTGTTGAATTAGCCAAAGATTGGCGTACTGATAAGATATTACGACGTTTAGAAGCATTACTGGCCGTAGCAGATCGAAAAGCTTCTTTAATTATTACGGGTAATGGGGATGTGATTGAGCCTGAAGAAGGTGGCCTAATTGCCATTGGTTCTGGTGGCCCTTTTGCTCAAGCTGCTGCCCGTGCTTTATTAAAAAATACCGATCTAACAGCCAGAGAAATAGTAGAAAAAAGCTTAAATATAGCCGGTGAAATTTGTATTTATACAAACCATAATTTAACGATAGAAGAATTGGAAAGTGACTGTGAATAATATAACTACCATGACTATGACTCCACGTGAAATTGTTGAGGAGTTAAATAAACATATCATTGGGCAAGACGAGGCCAAGCGTGCCGTGGCAATTGCTTTGCGCAATCGGTGGCGCCGTATGCAAATTAAAGATGCTGATTTGCGTAATGAAATCATGCCTAAAAATATTCTAATGATTGGTCCAACCGGGGTTGGAAAAACGGAAATTGCCAGACGTTTAGCAAAGCTTGCTGAAGCACCCTTTATTAAAGTCGAAGCGACTAAATTTACTGAAGTGGGTTATGTAGGGCGAGATGTCGACTCAATTATGCGCGATCTTGTCGATATTGCTATCAAACAAGAACGCCAATTTGCTATGAAGAAAGTTGAGCATCTAGCAGAAGAGGCTGCAGAGAATCGTGTTTTAGACGCGTTGTTACCGCCGCCACGCGGCACGTTAACACCAGCAGAACGAGATAGCACAACCCGGCAAGTTTTTCGCAAACAATTGCGCGAAGGCTTGCTTGATAATAATGAAGTTGAAATTGATTTAGCAGTAAGCCCAGTTGGTATCGAAATTATGGCACCTCCAGGCATGGAAGAAATGACAAGTCAATTGCAGACAATGTTCCATCAGGTAGGTAGTAATCGTACTAAAACACGTAAATTACCTATTGGTAAGGCAATGAAATTATTGCGAGAAGAAGAAGCAGCTAAGCTAATTAATGAAGAAGATATCAAAGCAAGAGCCATCGAAAATGTTGAACAAAACGGTATCGTATTTATTGATGAAATAGATAAAGTGGCTAAGCGTGCCGAGCATGGCAGTGGCGGGGATGTATCACGCGAAGGTGTTCAACGTGATTTATTGCCTCTAGTTGAAGGCTCAACTATTTCAACTAAATATGGGCCGGTTAAATCTGACCATGTGTTATTTATTGCCTCTGGTGCTTTTCATGTTGCTAAACCTTCAGATCTTATTGCTGAATTGCAAGGTCGATTACCAATTCGTGTGGAATTAAGTGCATTACATGTGGATGATTTTGTACGTATTTTAACTGAACCAAGTAATTCGCTAACAGAGCAATATGTAGCTTTAATGGCGACTGAAGGCTTGCAATTAAGCTTTGATGAGACAGGTATTAGGCGAATTGCTGAAGTAGCTTGGAAAGTCAATGAACGCACAGAAAATATTGGTGCACGTCGACTCTATACAGTGATGGAGCGTCTTTTAGAGGTTGTGTCTTTTGAAGCAACAGATAAGTCAGGTGAATCTGTGCATATCGATAAAGCGTATGTTGATGAACACTTAGGTAAGCTGGTGGAAGATGAGGATTTAGCGCGTTATATCCTTTAATTAAGATGCGCCTATATTCTGCAAGGATAGCCACGTACATCGTATTCATCTCAAATTATCGCAGCTTAACTCTGCTCTACGCAAAATTAAATCTTACGTACCGCGGCTTGTCCGCGGAGCATTGTTACGTGGATACACTAAGCGGTCAAATCGGCCTAGATTAATTAAAGGCTAAACAACCTGTTCAGCTTTTGTCTTAAAGTTGCCACTTGATTTAATCCATTTCTCGTCTTTGCGAGCGAAGCGAAGCAATCCAGTTCGGATTTTGACAAACGCACCTGACTGGATTGCTTCACCTTTACTTCGTAAAGATTCGCAACGACTTAACTCTTCTAGCTTAGTTTTCTTCTAAGCAACAATACCTGTCCGCGGCACCCAGCGGTATTACATAATCGTATCAATCTCATGAAGTTTCAGGGGGTTTAATAGTTACTATATTCTTATTTGTAGGTACGCCAGTGTTAAACAAGTGAGCCAAGCTAATAGATAGCGATTGTTGTAATAATTTATCATTTTCTGTAAATATCGTTTCCCAAGGAAAAGAAGTTGAAGCACCTTCAAAATCATACTGATCAGGTAAGTTGTACGGCAAATGCTTGCTTAACCAATATAAAGAAATTTCATTTAAGTCTCTGCTTAATAAATAATGGCCATCAGCACCTGTGTGAATTAGATTTATCCGTTGTAATTCATTAATCATATGATCACTATCTATCTCAAAGGGTTGGTTACTTGCTTGGATTAGGTCGCTTAGACAAAGACCTTGACCTTCTTTCTGTTTTAGCCATAATTGCTGTAGCCAAAGTAAGGCATGGGAAAACCCATCTATTGGCTTCCCACTGCGTCTTTTATGATGAACAGATAAAGCATAGCTAACTTCAGCGCCTAATAACGTAATAAACCAAACCCAATAAATCCAGACAAAGAAAATAGGTAGAATAGCAAATGCACCATAAAGCAGTTGGTAAGTATCATAATGCGATAAGTAATAGGCAAAAGCCTGTTTAGCTGATTCAAATAATATGGTTGCAAATAAGCCACCAAGGAATCCATGCTCAAATCGAATAGGGCGGTTGGGAACTACTACATATAAAAAAGTAAAACCTGTTAAAGAAAGTAAAAAAGGTAAGATACTTAGAATGAAAGAGGGCGCTTGTTGGTTTTGTAAAAAAGGCATGGATACCAAATAAGAGCTTGCTGCTAAGCTTAAGCCTAAAAAAATAGGCCCAAGTGATAATATTGCCCAATACAATAAAAATGCGGCAACGCCTCTTCTAGCACTAGAGACACGCCATATTTTATTCATAGCGCGCTCAATAGTCACCATAACCAGTATGGCTGTCACAAATAAAAAAGCGACACCCCAAATAGAAAGTTTTGAAACTTGTGTTGCAAAATCTTGCACATAATTTTGGACAATCTTACCCGTCGTAGGTACAAAATTCTCAAAAATGAAGTCTTGTACTGGCTTACTAAAATTATGAAATACTGGAAAAGAGGAAAAAATTGAAAAGCCAACGGTCATTAAGGGTACTATCGCTAATAAGCTTGTAAAAGCTAGCGCTGAGGCTCGATAAGTACAATCATCTTCAATAAAATGATTAATAACAAAACGAACAAAGCGATCTAGTTTTCCCCATCTTACGTTGACTTCTCTCTTCCAATCCATAGGAGTTTCCATTTATAAAGATAGGGATTGTTTATACAGTAAACTATCCCATCTTTGTGTATATTATCTAAACTGCTGGTGCAGATAGAGATAATTCGTCTTTTGCTTGTAGAGAAAGAACAAACATTCCTACTAAACCTAGCAAATAAATTAAGCCTAGTATGGCACAGTATAAGCCAAAATAATTATTATTATGGTGAGTATACACTTGATTTGCAGCCTCTACTCCTATGGCTTGAGCAATCATACTAATTAAACTAATCATCGCATAAGCTGTTCCTTTACTCACTGATGTTGAGAATAGAACATATCGATTTAAGGGGGCTGCTGTTACTCCTAAACCAAAGCCATATAACGTTAAGCCTGGTAGAAGCCACTCAAAGTTTGAACCAATAAGGCCAGGAAGAAGGTAAGCAAGTAGTAGGCCAGCTGAAGATAATATTGAGCCAAAAAGAATAATTGGTTTAATAGGCTTCTTGCGAGTTAGCTTATGCAAGTACCAATTGCCTAATAAACCTGCTCCAAAAATGGGTAATTGCCAAAGTGCATAGGCAATAACACTCAATTTAGCGTCAGCAACAATAATAATGGGTGAAATAGCAATCCAAGCAACGCAAGGCACGCCTACTAAGCCTGCGACCCAGGCGCCTACCATAAAGGTAGGATTGGTTAATAGTTGTAGGTAATTTTTAAAAACAACCTTAGGCGCTAAAGAAACTCGGGGAATTACCTGACCATCTTTTTTTTGTGCGCCAACAGGCTCTGGCATAAATCGCCATAAACCCCATAAAGCAAGTAAAGCAAAAAAGCCAATAAGTGCAAAAATACCGCGCCAATTAAAATAAAGAATAAAAGTAGCGCCAGCAAGAGGGCCTAATAAGGGCGCTAAAGAAGCCACATTGGCTAGCGCTGCTACTAATCGTACCGCATCCATTTCAGCAAAAATTTCTTGTAAAGTAGCGTAGCCAATTACTCCAATAAAACAAAGTCCCATGCCTTCAAAGTAGCGTGCTAATAGAAATTGGCCAATTGAATTAGAGCAGGCAATAAAAACAGTGAATACGAAAAACAATATTGCGCCAGCAAGCATGACAGGTCTGCGGCCAATACGATCTGAAATCGGGCCAAGAAACAGTTGTAGGCTTGCTCCACCTAAGATATAAGCAGTCAAAGAAGAGGCTATTGCCGACTCAGGGCCATGAAAAGATGAAACAACCTGAATCATGCCAGGCATAATCATATCATTGGCAATATAAGTTAAAAATTGATAGAGCACCAGAAAACTAGCAAAGGATAAAGCTTGCTTCCGTGAAATATTTATTAATGGATGCGCCATGCTATGACTCCAATACAGCAAGGTAAATAGAGCTGTAATTGTACAGAAAGGGCGTTAAAATGTCATTAGTTTCTAGAAAATTATTTAATTTTATAGGCAGATTTTTTGCAAATATGATGGTTAAATTACTAACAAATTCAATTATTAATCAACCAAGTGATGCAATAAAAAATAATTAAGTCATTTTAAAATGATTATCACCCAATCTTAGCGTCAGCATATTTTATAAATACTTATAAAATACATTTTTGATATCGAGGGTTTATGAGAGGCTGTAGGCGTAAAAAGGACTGGCCTTAAGTTATTAAAATTTAAACGCATATCATGTTATGGTATAACAGGACTTTAACTTAATCATTATCTTGTAAAATGCGAAGTATTTGTAAAAATTTATCTCACATTAACTGGTAATGAGCAGGATTAATGTATAAAAAAGGTAAAGCAGATGATCAATCCTTATGTTCTTATTTTATTCTATTCAAGGTATGGAGCAACAGCACAAATTGCCCAATACATAGCTCGTGGCATTGAAAGTGTTGAGGGAATAGAAGCTCGTATCAGAACAGTTCCGCCCGTGTCTGCTGTGTGTGAAGCAACAGAAAGTGCTATTCCAGACCAAGGCGCTCCGTATGTTACCTTGGATGATTTACGCCATTGTAGCGGGCTTGCTTTAGGTAGCCCAACGCGCTTTGGTAATATGGCGGCCCCACTTAAGTATTTCCTTGATAATACGACTGCTTTATGGCTTGCAGGTGAATTAGTTGATAAACCAGCCTGTGTATTTACATCAACTTCTACAGTGCATGGCGGCCAGGAAACAACCCTCACCAGTATGATGTTGCCCCTTTTGCATCATGGCATGGTTCTCGTAGGTATTCCTTATACAGAACCCTTATTAAATACTACGAAAACAGGGGGGAGCCCCTATGGCATGTCGCATGTTGCTGGGGTTACAAATGATAACCCTATTAGTCAGGATGAAGTGGCTCTAGCTAAGTATTTAGGCAAGCGACTTGCCCATACTGCATTAAAGTTATTAGGAAAATAAAGGCATTAATTAAAAATTATCAGTAAATATTGGCTTGTGCATAAATGTTAGAGTATGAGACAAAGACTTATCAAACCTCTAATTTTGCTTAACAAAATAAACTATTATAGTTTGGCTGTTATAAGCAACTACAAATTCTTAATTATTAGCTATCTGGGACGAATTTATTCTTTTTTTATGTTAAACTGTTTTTTTAAATGTTTTTAACATATTAACTTAAATTAGTTGTAATAAAATGGCAGGTGTTAACTTAGAAGATTTAAATATTGTTGAGCTTGAAATACTGCTAGGTCATTTGCGCCTAGGGGAGGCTCATTTAAAGAAAAATTTAAATAAAAGGCAATTCAAAAACCTAATACAATTAGGCTCTCTTAACATCACGCAGCATACTAATATCCAATCAAATGGCAAAGAGAAATCGGGTAATGTTGCCCTAGTCCTTAACTGTATCATCACAAGTACTTTTGGTGCTTGGATGGGGTTTTCGGCGTTTATGGGTTTACATCTCGATTCATTCATCATGCTTGCAGGGATTACACTCATTGCCCTTTTGACCAGCAGCTTAGTGGGTTATTTTAGTTTCAAATTAACTGCTTTGAACGCGCAAGCAGCGATTAATAAGCAGAAAATTCTTAATGTTCAATTGCATGTAACAAGGTTAATTTTTAATAGAAAGCAAGAACAAATTGAATCATTAACCAAATACCTTAACCATTCAATTAATTATCTTTTTAAAAATACACCCAGCGTAGGTCGTAAACTTGCCGTAGAAAATTGCGAGTTCAATGAAAATAGCGATTTTATCAGCTGGATTAATGACTTATGCTTCGTAATTAAGAAAAAATGTGATGAAGTTAAGTCAGAAAAAATCTATGAGTTTTACGGTGATAGGCTCAATGAAATTTTAAATAGTGTACAAGGTTTATTAACTACTCATTGGATTACTGATTCTGAGGGCGATATTAGTGTTGTTGAGTTGATGGAAAAAAAGGGATGGAATCTTGCACTGCCAGACGATAGTAGTTCTTTTATTCAAGTGTTGTCAAATCCTGTTAATAAGCGCGACCTTTTTATCAAACAAAAATCGTGGGTAAGAAAGAATTTATTAACGCTTATTGCTGGCGTTATTCCAACATTTTTAGGGGGCTTTGCTTCTATGTTTGTATTCCTTGCCGGCGGGCCTAATTTAGCCAGAGAGCTAGGTTTAGATTCGCTTGCTCAAGCATTAAGAAACCCTAGCGCGCGCCTAGTAGAATTTAGTATTGCGGTTTCTTTAACAATTTATTATGCCATATCCTATGCTTATAATAATTATAAGCTCTTTTTACGTGATGATGAGGCAGAGAAAACCAAAAAGGAAATAGTTAAAGAAGAACAAGCTACAATTGATATAACAACCAAGCTTAATGTTTTAGAAAAAATGAAAGAGCAGATGATGCGAATTATTAATATTTACACTGCTCTTGAAAAAATCGCAAATATTTGGGTAGTTAAGAAACGAGAACTTAATAATTATATGGAATTAATTAAAATTCAAAAAATTAAAGAAGAAAGTAAGCTGGCTGAAAGAGAAAAAGCGACTTATTAAAAGTAGCTGGTGATGAATGTAAGTTGATTAGTGTAAATGGAAATTTTTGTAATTAACGATTACCTTAATAAATAGAGAAAAAAGACAGGAACACAATGAAAACAGTAATGTTGCTTTTACTATTTGGGTTAAGCAGCTGTGTATTCGCTATCTCTGACAATTCATTTTTTATTCTTACTTCTTCTGAAGCTAATATAGCGCCTTTGCATAAAAATAATTATATTTTAAATTTAAATAAGCCAGCGCAATATGTGACTTATTTTATTGGCAAACCTAAGCGTATTGCGGGTATAATTTCACTGTCTGATTTTCTCTCGCTGTGGAGTAATCAAACATTAAAAAATAATTTTTCTTCTAATCCACCTAAGGCAATTGTTGTTGCTATTTCAACTAAAGGCGAGCAAAATTTTAATGCCGTGGTTACTAACCCAAGCCTCGTTAAAGATATTTTAAGCTATCAAATTTCAGTTCTTAACGGTCAATTTTTGCAAATTGGCAAATTAAAATACATTGCAATTATTTTTGATCAAATTCCTGAAAATATTAAGCTTTATAATTTGGAGTCAACTGGTTTTTAGTCAATTAAAAGCCTAGTTCTAACCTATATAATTCATTTACTGCCTAGCCATATATTGCTATAGTTCTTAGCAACTAAGGCATCTAGACGCTAAAATAGTAATTTATCAAGAGTGATGTTGTGAGAGTTATTACATTTAATGCAAATGGAATTAGGGCGGCAGCCCGTAAAGGATTTTATGATTGGTTAGTCCACCAAGATGCTGATTTTATCTGCATTCAAGAAACCAAAGCACAAATTAATCAATTACTAGAAGACATCTATTATCCGGCTGGCTATCATTGTCATTATTACGATGCTCAAAAAAAAGGCTATAGTGGCGTGGCTATTTATGCACGCTTTAAGCCACATCTTGTTACTAAAGGGTTAGGCTTTGAATTTTGTGATAATGAAGGACGATACATTCAATATGATTATCCAAAATTGAGTGTTGTTTCGCTTTATCTACCTTCAGGAACAAGCGGTGAGGCACGGCAGCTAGTTAAATTTGATTTTCTTAAAAATTTTACCGAGCATTTACTCGCCTTAAAACAGCAGGGCCGGGAATTAATTATTTGTGGCGATTACAATATTGCCCATAAGGCTATTGATCTTAAAAATTGGCGAAGTAATCAAAAAAACTCAGGCTTCTTACCGGAAGAAAGAGCATGGATGGATGAGCTTTTTGGCCCTTTAGGGTTTGTTGATGCTTTTCGCGTTCTTAATCAGGACCAAGAACAATATACGTGGTGGTCCCATCGCGGAAAGGCTTGGGAAAAAAATGTGGGGTGGCGAATTGATTATCAAGTCATTACACCAGGTTTAATAGATAGCCTTCATAAAGTCGCTATTCATCGTGAAAACCGCTGGTCAGATCACGCCCCTTTAATTGTTGATTACCAAGGAGATTGGTGTGCTTAAGTTAGCTACTTGGAATGTAAACTCACTGAAGATCCGTCTTGAACAAGTATTAGCATGGTTTGAGCAACATCAAATTGATATTTTAGCGCTACAGGAAACCAAAACGCCTAATGAAAATTTTCCGCTGGCAGCTTTTACGGAGCGTGGCTACCATGTTGTTTATTCTGGCCAGAAAACCTATAACGGTGTTGCGATTATCAGTAGGCAGCCCATTGAAAATAGTGTGACAGACATCCCTGATTTTGATGATCCTCAGCGGCGCATCTTAATTACCTCAATTGGGGATTTAAGGCTAATTAATCTCTATGTTCCTAATGGGGCTGCAGTAGGGTGTGATAAATATCACTATAAATTACATTGGCTAACCAAGCTTAATACTCATATTCAGCAAGAGTTGATGCGATATCCGAAACTTGCAGTAGTCGGTGATTTTAATATTGCGCCTGAAGACAGGGACGTGCATGATCCAGTTGCATGGGAAGGAAGTGTTTTAGTTAGTCCGCAGGAAAGAGAAGCATTTGCTGCTTTGTTAGCGCTAGGCTTACATGATAGTTTTCGCCTCTTTCCGCAACCAGAGAAGTTATACAGCTGGTGGGATTATCGCGCGGCGGGATTTAGACGTAACCATGGTTTGCGCATTGATCATATTTTGCTAAGTGCTGAGTTAGCACAAGCTTGCGTCTCTGCCCAAATTGATAAACTTCCAAGAGCCGTAGAACGTCCTTCCGATCATACTCCTGTATTAGTTGAATTAAATATAAGCTAAGTTATTTTAGGATAAATTGAAGTATCCATACTCTCCTAGTCATGAGCACAACTTAAAAAGCCTAAAACTTCATAAAAGGTATCTGGTCTAAGCTTTTGCTATTATCAGTATAGAAAGAGGGGAACTGCTATAATTTAATACTATAGTGTAGAGGAGGTATTATATTTAATATTAGAGTAATTGAATTTTATTTATACTATTTAATTGGGTAAACAATTTTTGAAAATTGATTTATAATGCTAATTCTGCTAATCTCTGCCGTCATTTATTAAGAGTATGGTGCCCGGCATAGGTTCAGGTGGCGATATTCGTTTTGTAAGAGAGATACGTCTATGAAAGCTTCAATTCATCCTAAATATGAAACTATTAAAGTTACTTGTAGTTGTGGCCATTCCTTCGAGACACGTTCGACGTTATGTCATGATTTAACGGTTGAAGTATGTGCGGAATGCCATCCTTTTTACACAGGTAAGCAAAAATTAGTTGATACCGGTGGTCGTGTACAAAAATTCCGTGATCGCTATAAAAAACGTGAAGCAGAGCGCGCTTAACAAAATTTTCTGAACATGCTTTTATTTAACTGGCGGTAGAATTTAAAAATCTGTCTAGTGTAAGGGCAGGCATTCAAAATGAAGCACCAATATAAAAATTTGGCTGTTTCTTGGTGTTATTGTGTGTATACATACTTAAAGGCGCAATAAAATGCGCCTTTTTTCCATAAATGACTGTTCATATTTGTTATTTTTCTATATGATTTTTCGCTGTGTTTTATGAAAAGAGAGTAAGCACTTTGGATAAAGATTTATTAAATCAACGTGCCTTGCATTATCACGAGTTTCCAACTCCAGGAAAGCTTGGTATGCATATTACGAAACCGACTAATTCTCAAGATGATTTGTCGTTAGCTTATACACCAGGTGTTGCTGAACCTGTATTAGCAATAGTAGATAACGCGGAAAATGCTTTTCGTTATACGGCTAAGGGCAATTTAGTAGCAGTCATTACTAATGGTACTGCCGTACTAGGTTTAGGTGATGTAGGGGCTTTGGCAAGTAAACCAGTGATGGAAGGAAAAGCGGTACTGTTTAAACGCTTTGCAGAAATTGATGCTTTCGATATTGAAATTGATGCGGCAAATCCGCAAGAATTTATAACAACAATTAAGCGCATTTCGCCAACCTTTGGTGGAATAAACCTTGAAGATATTAAGGCACCAGAGTGTTTCGAGATTGAAAGAGCCCTCATTGAACAGCTCAATATTCCGGTTTTTCATGATGATCAGCATGGAACAGCGATTGTGGTGGCGGCAGGTTTACTAAATGCCTTGGATTTACAAAATAAATCTCTAAAAGATGTGCGTATAGTATGTATTGGTGCAGGTGCTGCAGGTATCGCATCAATGCAGTTATTAGTGGCATTAGGGGCCCGTAAAGAAAATATTTATCTTCTTGATACTAAAGGCGTGGTACACACAGAGCGTGATGATTTAAATGCCTATAAATATGCGTTTGCCCGTACTACCGATAAACGCACGCTCGCTGATGCTTTATTAGACGCGGATGTTTTTATTGGGGTTGCAAAACCAGATTTATTAAATGCTGAGCTTTTAAAGCTCATGGCACCTAAACCGGTTATTTTTGCATTATCAAACCCTGATCCAGAAATTAAACCAGAGCTTGCCTATCAAATTCGGGATGATTTAATTATTGCTACTGGCCGTAGTGATTACCCAAATCAAGTTAATAATGTACTTTGTTTTCCATATATTTTTCGAGGGGCTCTTGATGTTCGCGCGACATGTATTAATCGGGCGATGCAAATTGCTGCAGTTGAAGCAATTCGTTCATTAGTATTAGAGCCTGTGCCGCAAATTGTTAAAGATAATTATCCGGGTGTTTCGGCATGGGAGTATGGCTCTAAATACATTATTCCAAAACCGATTGATCCGCGTTTAAGAGAGAGAGTAACTCAAGCTGTTGCAAAGGCAGCAGTTACAAGTGGTGTAAGCCGCCTTGGACATTTGTAATTACCTAGAGGGTTAAATTATTAAGTAATATTTAATTTAAAATAATTAGATTTAGTATTTAACCTTACATTAAGGAGCTTATTTTGCAGAATAAAAATAGTAAGAGGTATTTTCTTAGTGCCTGGTTAATTTGTGGGCTTGGCGCCCTTTATTATAGTTATGAGTATTTATTAAGAATTTCACCAAGTGTCATGGAGCCTGCGTTGCGGGATCATTTTAACTTAAGCGCGACTGGTTTTGGACTCTTGTCTGCATTTTATTATTACGCTTATGTTCCTTTACAAGTACCTGTTGGTGTTTTATTGGATAGATTTGGACCGAGGCGTTTAATTACTTTTGCCTGTCTTATTTGTGTTATTGGTACCTTCCTGTTTGCAAGTACGACTCTTTTTTGGGTGGCTGCTACGGGCCGCTTTTTAGTAGGGTTTGGATCTGCTTTTGCTTTTGTCGGTGTATTAAAGTTAGCTACCATTTGGCTGCCAGAAGACAAGTTAGCTATGGTTTCAGGATTGGCAGCAGCGTTAGGTACTATTGGCGCTATGCTCGGTGATAATTTATTAGGTGAATTGGTAAATACTATAGGCTGGCGGTCTACAATTGATTTGACTGCATATATTGGAATAATTCTAGTCTTTGTTTTATGGTTTGGTATCCGGGATAAGAAAAAAAGTCAAACCTCCAGTGGAACGATTAATAGCTTTCATAAAAGTATGATTGATCTTGGTTTAATTATTAAAAATAAACAAATTTGGATCAATGGCGCCATTGGTTGTTTAGTTTATTTACCAACGACTGTTTTTGCAGAATTATGGGGTATTCCTTATTTAAAGCATGCACATAACCTTTCTTCAGTAGGTGCTTCATTCGCTAACTCGTTACTCTTTCTCGGGTTTACTATTGGTGCCCCTTTAATGGGCTTTATCTCGGATAGAATAAAACGACGTAAATTGCCTTTGTTATTAGGTGCAGCCGGTGCTGCAATAGTGATGATGGTTATACTTTATATGCCTAATTTAAATCAAATGAGCATTAATATTTTAATGTTTATATTAGGCCTTTTATACAGTGTTCAATGTATTGTTTTTGCCATAGGTAGAGAACTTAGTCCTAATGAGGCTGCTGGTACGGCAATGGCTTTGACCAATATGCTTGTTATGTTAGGCGCTATGTTTTTCCAACCCTTTGTAGGCCGCTTATTA
This sequence comes from Legionella beliardensis, assembly GCF_900452395.1. Lineage (NCBI taxonomy): Bacteria > Pseudomonadati > Pseudomonadota > Gammaproteobacteria > Legionellales > Legionellaceae > Legionella > Legionella beliardensis. Next base: position 2,790,909 of record NZ_UGNV01000001.1, on the reverse strand, counting down.
GATTTTAGTTTAAGCTCTCACGTCAACACGGTTGCTATTGACAAATTAGGACCTGATAAAATGTATCATCTCTATACGGCAGATGATTACCAATTTGCGCTGTCAATTATACCGTTAGGTATCGTTATTGCTGCTATTTTAACCATCTTTTTGAAAGAAACTTATGCAATTGCAAATGATTAAATCGATTAGTAGGAGCCAAGCTCTGTTTGGCAGTTTGGTTTGTGCGGTAGGTGCATTTTTCTATTGCTATGAATTTGTATTACGAATCATTCCGGGCGCTTTGCAAAGTGAGCTGAGTGCCGCGTTTGGTCATATTTCAGCGACAACATTTGGTCAATTGTCTGCTTTTTATTATTTTGCCTATTCTCCTATGCAAATGCCGGTAGGGATGCTAATGGATCGCTACGGGCCACGTAGATTGCTTACCTTTGCCTGTTTATGCTGCACCATCGGCTCCTGGATGTTTACAGATATATCTTCCATGCTAATCGCAGGTAGTGGGCGTTTCTTGGTAGGTTTTGGCTCATCATTTGCATTTGTTGGTGTTTTATCATTAGCTTTAGGCTGGCTGCCACGTAAGTATTTTTCGCTTGTAGCTGGCTTAATTACTACCCTTGGTATGCTGGGATTAGTCTATGGTGAGGTAAAAATTACTGATATCGCTACTGACTTTGGCTGGTTACATGTATTGCGTCTGATGACAACTATTGGCGCGGTTTTAACTGTTATTATCTTTTTTGTAGTCCGAGATAGCCCTACAGGGCATGTAAAACACGGATATGCTTTGCCAGAATTTTTTAAAAAAGTATGGCATGTTCTCTCTTCGCCACAGGTTTGGTTAATCGGCCTGGTAGGGGCATGTTTATACACGTCTTTATCTGTTTTTGGCGAATTGTGGGGTAAAAGTTATTTGGAGCAAGCCCATCATTTAACTAAGGCTGAAGCTGCTAGAACAGTCTCTGCCATGTTTTTAGGGTGGGCAGTTGGCGCACCATTAGCGGGTTATTTATCAGATCATAGTGGGCGCCGAGTATTACCTTTAGTAATAGGTGCAATTATGGGATTAATCTGTATAAGCCTAGTCCTTTATTATCCTGGTTTATCTTATACTTCACTAAACGTATTACTATTTTTATACGGTGTATTTAGTTCAACCGAAATTATTGTCTTTATTATGGCTAAAGAAAACAGTGGCGCTCAATTATCAGGAACAGTCTTTGCTGCTGTAAATATGATTGTGACGTTAGGCGGCGTTATTTTCCAACCTTTAGTAGGAAAATTATTAGATACCTTTGGTGATAGTAATATTGTTGCTGGGGAGCATATTTATACTGTGGTTGATTATCAATTGGCTTTATCTATATTACCTATTTCTTTGTTATTAGTTACCATACTCGCTTTTTTTATGAAGGATTTTCGCTCAACTATCAATTAACGCGAGTTGGCATTGTTGCGTGGATAGAATAAGTGATCAAAACGCCTGGGTGAAACAAAGTGAAACCCGGGTTTTGGCCCTCTGGGCCTGCGCCCATAGCCGTCAGGCTAAGCGCCCAAGAGTCAAGATTGAAGCAGGCAGAGGTAAATTTGGCCCCTTTTTGGAAGCGCCGAAACCATCCATGCGGCTCGATGTTGTGCATCCATGTACAACAACGTTCCAAAAAGGGCCCAAACTTAACTCTGCTGCGAAGCCGTCAGCACGCTAAACATATTATTTTCTATGGTGCTAAGAGAACTATTTGCTTAGCCTGACGGCTATGGGGCCTGCGCCTGAGCTACGTTTTAATTTATCCACGCAACAATGTCCCACGGGAATGACAACATTTAAAAGAGCATTATCCCATAAGATTAATTTTAGTTTTTGTTAAGCCTTAAGCTAGGCAGCTTTTATACCTTTACTTAAATGCCTTAAGAGTGTGCTTTAAAAATAGCTACAAGTTCCTGTGCAGGCTTGCGATTTAACGAATTACAGCTAATAAAACGACTTACGGGAAAAGAAATTATATGGCTATCTTGGTAATAAATTCTTGTAAGTTCAGTATCATGATTAGAAATGACGACAGTAATTCCTTTCGTAGCGCTATACTGGGCTAATTGAGCAAGTTCAATTTGATCTTGTTCATTAAATTTGCGATGCGGTGTATAAGAGGTAAAGTTTGCACTTCTGGATAAAGGAACGTATGGAGGGTCGCAATAGATAATATCACCAGGCTTTGCCAATCTAAAAGTCGCTCTAAAATCACCTTGTATAAATTTAACTGATTGGCTTTTCTCATAAAAAAACAGCATTTCTGCGCGGGGAAAATAGGGCTTAATATAGCGGCCAAAAGGAACATTATATAACCCTTTTTGGTTATAGCGACATAAACCATTATAGCCATGACGGTTTAAATATAAAAATAAAGCTGCGCGCATACGCGTTTGTTGGCATTGGTTAAATTGCTCTCTTAATTGATAATATCTGTCTTGGCAATTATTTTGCCGAGTAAAAAATTGTTCGCAGTAATCAATGAATGCTAATCCTTCTTGCTGTAACATTTGAAACACAAGAATAAGATCGTGGTTTTTTTCAGCTAATAGATAATTAGGGTAATTGGAATTAATAAAGATAGCGCCAGAACCCGTAAACGGTTCGATAAGGCGGTTAGCCTTAGGTAGAGTAGAAAGAATGGTATCAAGGCAGCGAAATTTGCTACCAGCCCATTTAAGAAAAGGCTTAATTTTCGTCATATAAATAAATTATCTTTAGAATAACTACACAGCCAATACTTTATTGATTGCCTCATTAATATTCCCATTAATTCTTTGGAAAAGAGCACCTAATGCTAGCATAATAAGCTTTCTTAGCTAAGCATTTGTAATATTTGTTTAAAAAATCTGTGCTAATAACACTTTAAACTCATGACTTTAAGATTTCTATGCTGTTGATGGCTATTGTTCGACGTTGTTGACTAATTATTTGCAAAGATCATGTTAAGTAAATAGGCAATAGTTGACGCTTCAAGTATGCTCTAGGTATGATTGCTCTATTAATGTTTTAAGGTAGAAATTGTGGACGAACTTAATGAGTTACTTAGGCCTACGTGGGGCTCTGAGAAATGGATTTTAGAAGGTTGGCAACAAATTACAGCAAGTGAAAAGGAATTAATTAAATCCAGAGTTGATAAGATGTTTCAGGATGGTTTACCTTTTAAAGTGAAACAAGACAAGCTGTTATACATTTACGCTTTTTCTCTCTTAGCTCAATTAGAAGTTCTAGCCATACAAGTACCCTTAAAATTTGAAAGCAAGATGCTATCAGCAGCGCATAGAAAAAGAATGCGCCTACAATTATTAGATGAGATTTTTCATGGCATCGTATTTACTAAAATTTTATACATGCTTTGTGCTCCTTATGCTTACCCACCTCCATACAACCCTCATATTGAAATAATTTGTAATTTTATACGCAGCGAAGAATGTCCAAAGACTGCTGTTGTGCTGTTAAATTTAATTGGCGAAGGCTGGATTGAAGAAATTTTTTATAGTCTGGAGCGGGCTGGCGTAGCACCTAAAGTTTTTGAAACCATTATTGAAGATGAACACCGGCATGTTTGCGAGGCTGTGCTGTATAAAAGTATTGGACTTCCTAATATAGAGGAAGTTAAAGGAAAGCTTGCCTTTTTAGAAGAGCAATTATTTACTAATTTGTTTATGCAACATAAGTATATCTTTTCGTTACTGGCATTACTTAATGTGCATGGCAGTATTAGTTTTATTGAATCTTTAAGCAAAAAGCACCGCGAGCAGGTTGAGAAATTAAATTTAAAACCTAGCCAAAATTGGCAATATTATATGCAGTTTATGGAATCCTTATTGCCTAAAATAAGAGCTTATAACCAAAAAAATCAAGAAATTGAAATGACACCGATTCGTAAGGTGTTGATGACCCAATGGGATAATCCAACGGATCCAACCATGGCAGGCCAATTCAATATTAATATAAGCTGTGTTGATTTTTTTGGTAAAAAATACCCGCCAGAAACGGTAACAACTTTAATGTTGCAAGCGGTAAGCTTAATTTTGTCAGAAAATGATTCTCATCGACATTATCTTAGCTATAAACGATTATATCGAACTCAGAGCGCTTACGCAGGTTTAGTCGTAAAATTACCTGATTGTGGTGATCAGATGAGTACTATTGTTTTTGAAAATTGTCATCTGCTCACATTACAAGAATTATCTCTTAAAATCCGTTCGGCTTTGAAAATGATGGTTTATTGCTTTAAAAGGCGGGAAGCTTTAGAAAAAAGTAATCCGCAAGTCCAAGAACTTGTTGAAAACGCAGCCTATGAATATGTCAATGATTTATATGGCTTTCCTGTTATAGGAAATCCAGTTGTCTCAGTCAGCAATATTGGTGCTTGTGGTTATACGCAATGTAAATCACCATTGCGCCGTAATGAAGGCATGAAGTATACGTTAATGGAAGTAGAGCGCAAATTAGTTTGGAATAAAGCAACGAAAGCGTTTGAAGAGCAAGATCTTCTCCCTGTTTCTATAAGCGCTGATCATCGTGTGTTTGATGGTAATACGCCTGTACCGAAAATGGTGGCTGACTGTTTTAATAGGATATTTGCCAAAATGGTTGCTGAAGAAGCTATACCCGTTAAAGTTGAGGATAGGACACAAGATGCTAAGTTAGTAGCTTTGTTAGATCAGCTAATCGAGAAAAATGTAGAAATGGGTTTTAAAGCCTTATCATTTTTACAAACTTATTGGTGTGATTTCTTAAAACTCGAAGACATGCTTGATGCTGATTTTTTAGCAAGTAGATTAATGGCTAGTGAACTAGAGTGTTAGTACTCAATTAAAAGCTGTTATTTAAACAGCTTTTAAGCTGCTATTGCGATAAGAAGCAAACAAACAGCAATCATTGTAATTAAGATTAAAGTAACATTGCCGCCAGGTACGATTTGTAGGGCGTTTTCGCCATCTAATTTTCGTGCTTGCCAAGTCATCAAAGAGGGTAGAAGCAGTAAGAGTATGACACAGCAAACACCTGCATAACTTAGAGCATGCAAATAAATGCCTGGATCAATTAGTACAATGGCTAGGGGGGGTATAAAAGTAAGCGCTAATACCCATTTTCCTTGTAAGCCTGTTTTCTTTAAAGTTAAACCATCAGCTAAAAAATCAAATAAGCCAATAGATACGCCTAAAAAAGCGGTAATCATACAAATAGAAGTAAAAAAACCAAAAAAGCCTGTGATCCAAGCGCTGTGTACGACACTGCTTAACGCATCGGTAAGACCGCTAGTGGCATGTTCACTGGTCATAAGTGCCAGTAAGCCATTATCACCATCTCGCTCTACTACGCCCATAATTACGGCATCCCAAACAATATAGCAAACAAGAGGAATAAGTGAGCCAAGAATGATTATTTTTCTTAATGTTTTAATATCATCCTTAAAATAATCTCGCAAACTAGGCACGATAGAAGCAAAGCCAAAGGAGGTAATCAAAATCATAAGACTACCTGTAATCGCTTGTGCTGAGCCGCCTTTTAAAGAATTTATATTAATGTGGGGACTAATAATAATGACCAGTAATAAGTAAATACCTAATTTTCCAAACATTAATCCCCGGTTAACATAATCAACCGCGCTAATTCCAGCATAAACAACTAAGCTAAACAGTAGGGTAAATGATAATGCCGTAGCCCAATTTGGTAGGTCAACATTCATCCTATTTAATAAGCCTGTAAAAACATCGCTACCACCTGAAATATAGGCTGATAAAAGGGTATAAAGTAAAAATAAATAGGTAATCCAGGCAATAATCTGCCCTGGCAATCCTAAGGTTGATTTAGCCATAGACACCATATTACTGCCAGCAGGTAGTCGTAAGTTAACTTCTAGAATGAGCAATGCGCCAATAGTCATGATCAACCAACAGACTATTAAAAAAAAGATAGAATTTGCAAAACCTACGGCAGCTATTGAAACAGGCAGAGCGAGCATTCCGCCACCAATAGAGGTGCCTACAATTAATAAAATACCACCAATAAGTTTTGAGCTTGACACTAATTTAATCTCTTTGTTTAACATTAAACCAAATCCTACCTTATTGTTTATTTTATTGTCAATATCCGTTGGGCTATTTTTATACAAAATTATCGAAATTAGTTAAACAATTGCACTACCGCATTTATTAAAAGAAGGATAGAAGCAATAATTACTATCCAGGGAGTATAAATTCCGCCTGGCACCAAATAACGTGAGGTAAATTTCTTTCGTCCATAAATTACCATTAAAGCAGGCAAAAGAAGTAATAAAATAACACAGAATATGCCTGCATAATTTAACGCATGTATATAAGCGCCTGGATAATAAATGACAAGTAATAAGGGCGGTAGAAAAGTTAAAATGAATAACATTAATCCGGCGCGGCCTTTTTGGTCGACTTTAAATCCATCGGCTAGAAAGCTAATTAAACAAAGTGAGACACCTAAAAATGCAGTTAACATGCAAATGGAAGTAAAAAAGTTAAAGAAAGACGTAATAAGTGGGCTTTGTACAGTAGCAGATAATACCATAGCTAAGTCGCTTGTAGTATGCTCGCTTTGCATGAGAGCTGCGAGCCCGCCTGTTCCACTTGAAGGTAATGCGCCAATAATGACGGCATTCCATGCTAAATAACAAAAAAGAGGAATTAGTGAGCCTATTAAGATAACTTTACGCAATGTGACGAGGTCATCATTAAAATAGTCACGTAGGTTAGGGACAATGATTGCGAAACCAAATGAGGTAATTAAAATCATAATACTAGCGATAATATAATGGTAATGGCCCTCGCTTAAATTTACCATATGAATATGTGGGGCAATTAAAAACACTAAAAGTAAATAAACAGCAAGCTTACCAAACATCAGGGCACGATTTAATAGATCAACTTTATGGATACCACCATAAACGACTAAACCAAATAAAAGAGTAAATAATAAGCTACTTTGCCATTGACTTAAGGAAATCCCAACCATAGAAAATAAACTGCCCATGACATCAGCGCCACCAGAAATATAGGCTGACAAAAGGGTATAGAGTAAAAACAAATAGCTTAACCAAGCAACTAATAAACCTGTATTGCCAAGGGTTGCAGCGGCCATAGAAACCATGTGTTTACCAGGAGGGAGGTATAAATTAGCTTCTAAAATAAATAAGGCGCCTAGTGTCATAACAGCCCAACACAGCAGCAAAAAAAGTGATGATGACCAAAAACCTGCAGCAGCGGTGGCAACAGGTAAGGCGAGCATTCCCCCACCAATAGACGTTCCAACAATAAGCAGAATGCCACCAATAAATTTCAAATTCATTTAATTCTCATTTAAGTTTCATAATTTTAGATAGTCCTTTAATTAGTTCCTTGCCTAAGTAAATCAATACCTTAGCTGCATTATAATATAAAATCTATACAATTTGTTAGAATTTTATTTGGTCATCCCTATATAAGCCGGTGGTGCAGCTACAACGAGCGGTGTTCTAGCACACTGAATTTCTAGGCGGCGATTTTGAGCGCTTCCGTGAACAAGTTGATTATCAGATACGTCATACTTATCACCATAGCCCTCGGCGCTTAAGCGTCGTGCATGAATTTTGTTTGCCCATAGGAAGGTTAACATGGCTTCAGCTCGTGCTTGGGTTAGTTTATTTTTATGCTGGCGCGAGCCTACATTATCGGTAAAACCCGCGACATACACAGGCCCAATGGGACAGGCCATTTTTATGACTTTTGCAATGAGCATTAGTCCTGGGTAGCAAAGTTCATTTATACGTGCCGAATTAAAGCGAAAATACCTATCAGTGGGCACAATTAAGGTCGTGGTATCGCCATATTCAACGTATTGCACGTCAGCCTTCTGTAATTCCCTTAATGTATTGAGCTTCCCATCCTTATAAAGTCCGTGAGAAACTACCGTAACTGCACCAATTGCAGTACCTGCTAACGTAGTACTAAGCGTGCCCCCAACAACTGCACCAACTACAGTGCCTGCGCTTGCACCAATAGCAAAGTCTTTAAAGGTGCGATTGTAGGGTTGAAAATTATTATAAGGCGGTTGATACTTAGAACAGCCACCAAGTAATAAAGCAATAAGGCTTATTGAAGCTAATTGTCGGGAAAATAACCTACGTAACATTCCCACTCCTTATACACGTGAATTTTTCCATTATTAAGCATTGCTTCTGATTTCGCAATCAGAAGCTGAATTTAGGAAAATGCATTCAGCAAAGTTAGTTTAATTTACTAAACGACAACCTTTATTTAAAGGTTTTAACGGGACTATGGTTTGTATATTAATCCCCTTAATCGTAGGGCTTTGGCGGGCCTGCTGCAAGTAGTCAATCAACGATACATCTACAACTTTGCCATAGTTAGAAGAAGCTTGTCTGAAGATAGGTTGACCCTCTTTCCAAAAGACAAAGCCTAAATGAGAGATATTTAGATGTGTACCAATTTCTTTACTTAAGTTCCAATTAGGGCGAACAATCTCAACAATAGCTGCTTCGGGGATTTGTTTAAATAATTTAGCATTAGGCTTGCCTTTATTATCAAATAAGGCACTAAGGGGTATATAAGGCACGCGTTCTTCCTGGCGGGGAAGTTCGCTCCCTCGTTTTTTTAATCTCGCTAGACGTTTTGCCTGCTCAGATTTATCAGTTTGAATTAAACGAATTGTTTGAGGCGTCATGTGTTGATACCAGGAAGGCTTATCAATTAAAGCGACTGCTAATTGCGCTACTGACTTATTGTTTTCATCTTTAATTGTTGTAGTAATATCTTTTACAAATGCTTGCCGCTGATTATTAGTATTCCAGTCAAGGCCTGTAAAATGGTTGCGAGTTAAATAATCAACTTGACCCTGATAATAGCGAATATTTTTTAAGCATTGTTTAAAATCATTAAGCTGATTAGCCAGCGCTAGTGCCAATACAGTAGTCACATACGTTTCACAATCAAAACCATCAGTACGATAGCTAGGGAACTGATCAAAACGTGCCGTTGCCCCTTCTCCTAAAGACCCAAGAATATAAGGTTTACCTAAAAACGAAGCACTAATCTCATTAAGGCGAGTTGCCATATCCAACTTCGAGTTGCTGTTTAGAGTATGATATAGTTTGTTAATTGCTAAATCTGCTTGTTGTTCTGCTAACTCCTTAGCAGTCAGTTGCAAAGGCATTAGGAATAAAGCTAATAAATACAGGATATGTTGTAATTTTAGTGATTTAGCAAAAAATATCATTTTTTATTTTCATAGAAATGTAAAGCACAAATTTTACCTAGAATGAATCTGGAGGGCAAGAATGCTTAATGTGATATGGTTGGCTATGATTTTAACATCAGTCTTTGTAGGTGTTATCCAAGGTCGACTTGATCAAGTTGTACAGGCTGTGACAGATTCAGCAAAACTAGGGTTTGAAATAGCATTAGGGCTTGCTGGTATTATGGCTTTTTGGCTAGGGATCATGGAAATAGCAGCAGAATCAGGTTTAATTAATAAATTTGCTCGCTTGTTAAAACCGATTATGCGCCGTTTATTTCCAGATGTGCCTGCTGAGCATCCTGCTATGGGTGCGATGGTTATGAATATTGCCGCTAATATGTTGGGTCTTGCTAATGCAGCAACGCCATTTGGTCTTAAAGCAATGAAAGAATTACAGCGCTTAAATACACGCATTGATGAAGCAACGGATGCAATGTGTACTTTTTTAGCAGTCAATACTTCAAGTGTGCAATTAATTCCTGCTACAGCGATTGCCTTTTTGGCTGCTAATGGTAGTTTACATCCTAGCAGTGTGATTATTAGCTCTTTAATAGCAACGACTTGCTCAACCGTAGTTGGTATTATTGCTGTAAAACGATTGGCTAGACTTCCTGCTTACCGCATAAAGGAGTTAAATGCAAATGACTAATTTTGCTAATCATCTTTCCAATTGGTTATTTCTATCGTTTGTTGCTGGTATTCCACTGTATGCCGCTATTAAAAAAGTTAATGTTTTTGATGCCTTTGTAAAAGGTGCAAAACAGGGATTTGAAACAAGCATCAATATTATGCCCTATTTAATTGCGATGATTGTAGCCATTGGGATGTTAAGAGCATCTGGATTTTTTACTTTATTAAATACCTTATTGTCTCCTATTTTAGGAAAACTAGGCATGCCGACTGAGCTCCTTCCTCTGGCATTAATTCGTCCTTTTTCAGGCAGTGCTGCAACAGGTATTATGGCTGAGCTTATTCACCAACATGGAGGCGATTCTTTTATTGCTAAAGCTGCCGCTACTATGATGGGAAGTACAGAAACTACTTTTTATGTTATTGCTGTCTATTTTGGCGCAATTGGCATTAAAAGAACGCGGCATGCAATTCCTGCAGGTCTTCTTGCTGATTTAGCAGGAATCATAGCCAGTATTGTTGTATGTCGCGTTTTATTTGTAGCCTAAGCCTTACTTGAGCTAGCAGGTATGCCTTTCTTAGTACTACTTGCTAATCGAGTGTCTTCAAAAAGCTTTAATTGCGCTAAAAGTGTGGTCGCTTTTGAGCGAAAAGTTGCTAACTCTTTACCAGCAATTGGATCCCCTCGGGGTAAATCTACCGTTGCAGGATTTTTCGGCTGGTGATTAATATGGAACTCATAATGACAATGAGGGCCAGACGCTAACCCTGTTTGGCCAACATAGCCAATCACTTGCCCACGTTTGACAAAATCACCTTTGCTCAATCCTTTCTGAAATTTCAGCATATGACCATAAATGGTGCTAAATTTTTTATTGTGGTTAATTTTTATCATATTGCCGTAACCACTTTGGCGGCCAATCATCTCTATTTTACCATCACCTGTGGCTTGAATAGGTGTGCCAATACGTGCAGCTAAATCAATCCCTTTATGAGCACGATTATAATGTAAAATAGGATGATAACGAGATAGGCTAAAAGTAGAGCTTATGTGGCTAAATTTTAGCGGATAACGAGTAAATGCCTTTTTTAAGCTGGTTCCCTGAGGCGTATAATAGTCTGTACGACCAGAGCGGGTGGTATGACGCACTGCTTGAAAGGTTCGATGGTCGTTTCGGTAAGAAACAGCAATAATATCACCTGTTCCTACAAGCTTATCTTCCACGTAAAACGCTTTATACATAATAGTAAATTGATCACCTGTTTTTACATCCTTAGCAAAATCAATGTCCCAGGTGAAAATTTCTGTCATTTGCTGAATTAATTTATAAGGTATATTCTGCCTTTTCGCAGTACCGTATAAAGAACCTTTTATTGTCGCAGTTAAAAAATGATTATAGCTATTCATTTTGCGTAGCTTAATTTCACTCTTGTATTGTTTATTATCACGATAAATAACTAAATATTGCGTATCGGTGTAAGGTAAAATTAATTTTTCTAGTAATTGATCTTTAATCAAGAACTGCAATTCTTGATTCGGTTTTAGTTTTGTTAATGCTTGTTTCTGTGAAATATCATGTATAACCGCAGCCAGAGTCTTCGCACTTAGGCCAACACGGCTAAATACATTAGCTAGAGAATCCTTGTCACGTGTTTTAACAATTTTCCATGTTGGTTGCTTGACTTCAGCCACTGTTTTCTTTGTAGGTTGCTCAACCGTTGGCGGCTTTGCCATTTCTCTGTTTGCTGTAGGAACAGGTTCTAGATGTGTTTCTTGCGGTTTATCTATAATTTCTGTTGACATTTCTGAGGGAAAGTCAGTTTGCGCTTCAGGAACACTTATTTCTTCTTCTAGACTAGGCAATAGCAAATTAGTTGTGTCATTAACAGCTATTCTTTGCTTATTATGAAACGTTTTCACTAAAATAAACGGTAATGCAAATGCAATTATAATTGCTATTAGCGCCAAAATCTTTGAAGGCTTACTTGATTTATCTACTGAGACATTGGGTTGTTGATCCATGTTTCGCCTTTACTACTATCATCTTTAAAATGGTAATTAAGTAAGTCCGGTTGACAATCCGTGCAAAGAGCCATGCCATTTTTTGTATACCTCTTAAGTTTATTCTTAAAGTATCTAGTAAATTTGCTTTTAAGATAAGTTAATTTACTAAGTTACTTTGGCCTTGACTAAACAATAAAACACATACCTTGAATGTTGATTCAAGCTCATGCAATAAATTTGCCTCTCTCCGAATACCCACACTATAAAGTATTAATTTTTTAATCATAACGTTTGGTATGATTATTTTTATAATTCTTCTGTTACTTTATCTTGCTTGGTTAATCATGTTAAGCAAGTTTTATATTTAAAATCTGTTGATAGTTAGTATCAATAGACTCTAATTTAATGTCATCTTTAGCTAATAAATTAGCTATAATAAGCTGCTAGAATTTAACGCATTTATAATTAAGTCCTAACACAGCATCTATCCTCTAGCGAGAACACAATAACCGGGCTAAGATACTCGCTGTAAGAAGTTAGGTCAATCATTAAAAGGTTTTACATGTATGTTAATTGCAGAAACAGTTAGCGAAGAGCTACAAAGAGGTTGCGAAGAAATCCTTCCTATACAAGAGCTTGCAAAAAAATTAGCTAAAAATAGCCCTCTAATAATAAAAGCAGGTTTTGATCCCACCGCGCCTGATTTACATTTAGGTCATACGGTTTTATTAAATAAATTACGTCAATTTCAATTATTAGGTCACCAAGTTATTTTCTTAATCGGTGATTTTACAGCGATGATTGGGGATCCTACTGGAAAAAATGCAACACGGTTGCCATTAAGCCAAGAAGCTATTCTTGAAAATTCTAAAACCTATCAACAACAAGTTTTTAAAATCCTAGATCCTGACAAGACAACCATCGCTTATAACTCTCAATGGTTAGGTAAAATGAATGCAGCAGATTTAATTCGGCTAGCAGCGACGTCTACTGTGGCGCGAATGTTAGAACGGGATGATTTTAGTAAGCGTTATAAAACAGAACAACCCATTGCAATTCATGAGTTTCTCTACCCATTAGTCCAAGGTTATGATTCAGTTGCCCTAAAAGCCGATATAGAGCTAGGTGGTACAGATCAAAAATTTAATCTATTAATGGGGCGTGAATTACAAAAGCATTTTGGTATGGAGCCGCAAGTTGTTTTTATGACCCCCTTAATCGAAGGATTAGATGGCGTTAAAAAAATGTCTAAATCACTTAATAACTATATTGGTATTACTGAGCCAGCAGACAGTATGTTTGGTAAAATAATGTCTATCTCTGATGAATTGATGTGGCGTTATATAGAGCTACTTAGCTTTAACTCTATCGAGCATATTAAAAGATTGAAAGTGGACGTAGCCCAGGGTTTAAATCCACGGGATGTTAAGATAGATTTAGCCAAGGAAATCATTGCGCGTTTTCATGATAAAA